>JBAVYF010000272.1:0-2068 GCA_049698655.1 Occallatibacter sp.
CTGATGCCCAGGGAAACCGGGCAACAGAGGTTGCAAAGCCACAGCCAGCGCCACAGCCAGTGCCGGCCCCGAATGCTTTATCGGAACCGGTAGTACACAGGGTGGTGTTTGGTGGCGGCGCGGCAGAGAACTCGCCGGAATTGCTCGACCGGATGCGGATGGCGTCGGCGGAAAGAGTGGCTGCTCCAGAGAAAGCGCCTGCCGCTGAGCCTGGCGGCAAGAGCGCGTCGGCCTCGCCAGACCCATTGGCCGGCGGGCAGGGCAGCGCAGGATTCACCGAACTGCTGCGCACTTTGGGCAGCGATCTGCCGTCCCCGGCGGTTGCCGCGGCGCCAATGCCTGTGCCGGAGACGCGGCATCCCATACAGGAATCGGGGCTTACATCGTTGCTACAGACACTGGGCCCGCCCCCGTCATCAGCTCCCCCGGAAGAGCCCATAAAGAGGATTCAGCCTGCTGTCCCATCCATTGCGGAAGAGCCCAGGAGAGCTCCCGCGGTTCCAGGAACAGGCGGGTTTACAGAGTTGTTGCAAACGATGCCCGGCGGAGGTTCCGAGTTTGGCGGTCCGCAGACCCCGGCTCGGACCCAGCCTGCGGGACTGGGTGAAGCGCCCGTTGCCGGCGGCGCAACCGGGGGAACTCCGGCTCCGCAGGAGAACAAACCGGGTACATTCACACAGTTGTTCGGTACATTAGGAGGCGCAGAGGCGAGTCCGCCGGCGCCGATCGAGCGGGCAACAGGAGAATCCACTCACGGGGGCGCGGGTTCCTTCACGCGGATGCTCTCGCTTGAACAACAATCCGCTCCCGCCGCGCCGCCATTTCACGAAGAGAGCAGGCCTTCAGCAGGAAGCCTTGATTATGGACATACTCCGCAAACGGCGGAGCCGGCGCGGACGAGCCGCGATCCATTTTCCTCCTCGCCGTTGCCGGAGGCGCAGCCGGTCCAAAGCACGCCGTCCGGCAGCGGAGCCGGCATCACGCGACTGATTCAAATGCTGGATCAGCCTTCCAGCGCGCCGGACCCGCGCATGGAAGACGCACCCGTGAGCGCTCCACCCGGGACAGGGCCAGGCATCTGGACGCAGACATTCGCTTCTCTGTCTACGCCCAATGAGCCTGCTGCGCCGCCGGCCAAGACGCCGGAGTGGACTTCGCCGCCAGCGCCTCCTCTTGCGCCCGGTCCGGCAGTCGCGCGCGATGCTCATTTCTCCGGTAGCCAAAACGAACCTGCGGTCAGTGCCTCGGCGGCGGCCGGCAGCTCGGCCGGACCGAGTGAATTTACCCTGATTCTGGATGCCTCGCGGATACGCGAGTTGGCCACGAAGGGCAGCCAGGCCCCCCAGGTTGCGAACCCGCCGCCACCGCCGCAGAGCTTTGCGCCGCCCCCGCCTCTCCCCCCCATTCCGAACTACCCGGTTCCTGTTCCCCCCTACGCGGGAGGGATGCCTCATCCGGGCGTATACCCTCCTCCGCAGCCGCAGATGCCCGGTTATCCAATGAATTATGCGCCGCACGCAGGAGCGATGCCCACGCCGGGAGGGAGCTTGCCGCAGCCGCCCGGAATGTACATACCGGCCCCGCCGATGCCTGCCGTTCCACCAGCCCCGACGCTAAAGCCGGCTGAACCTGGAATGGGGAAACTGCAGCAGTACGTGCCTCTTCTGCTTATCCTGACCATTGTCTTGCTGGTTGTTCTGCTGGTGACGATCATCTTCGTGATGAAGCATTAGGAGTGGAATCAGAGTCGATGTAACCCTTAAGCATGAATACTCTCTGGCTTTTTCAGGCGAAAAAGTCCAAATGAGGCTTGTTGCGCGGTCACGGTAACTCTGTTTGCTTTCTAATCTGCCTTCTATATGATGCAGCCGCGCCAAGTAACCCCCCGCTTTCTTCGGGACTCCATTCCGCTCGCGATCCGTCAAGCTCTCTGGTAAACGTGATACGTGCGCGTCGGCACCTCCTGAATCCACTGGAAGAAGCCTACAGAGTAAATCCTTCCCATGTGTGGGGGCCACGGATCGTTGATCCTGAGCGTGGTTCCCTTGCCCGAGGCGTCGTTGTCGCC
>JBAVYF010000273.1:0-11000 GCA_049698655.1 Occallatibacter sp.
ATGACCTTGGCCTTTGCAGAAGAACAGAGAGGCTGAGAGTGTACCCATATATACCAACCCGCCCGGCGAACCGGGAGAACGGAGACACCTATGCCTGCCGATTTTGGTGATATCACCGCCTACGCCCACCAGGAAGCCGCACGGCACTACGCGCTCGCGCAGGCCGCCCGCGACCGGCAAAGCTTCGGTGAAGCAGAGTATCTGGCCGGGCTGGCGGCGCGTTGGGACGAAGCCGCACGGGAGCAGAATATCGAGATGCGGCACGAACCCGTCTCATCGCGCGCAAATCAAAGGCCAAGCCGCCGGGCGCCGGAGCCCATTCCATTTACCTTCGCCGGTTTGTTGACCGTTCTGCGCGGCGTCTAACACATCTCTCCGGTGATCCTCCAATCCCAACCCAGGCGCAGTGTTGCCTTCCACAGGTTGTCTCTCCGCTGATCGCAGCCGAGGTTCCCCACGCCGGATTTGCGCCGGCGGCTTCGCGCCAACTATCCTGCCACGGCCTGCCATTTCCGGCAGGCCGGACGTGTCTCAGGGCAGTTTGAAGGCCTTTACAACAATGGCGCTGGGGGCGCGGCCGGCGGGAAGCAGGGTGAAGAGCGAGAGCGAGCCGGTGCGCACCACGGCTATGTCGCCCGAGCGGGCATCGACGACGAAGAGCAGGTGACCGGAGCCGGAAAACGCCAGCGCAGACGGGCCGTCGCCCACGTGAATCGAGCCCACGCGCCTGCCGTCGTCGATTGAGTAGACGGTGACGTACTGAGAGCGGAAGTTGGCCACATAGAGCAGGGCGTTGTCGGCGGAGACGAGGCCGCGGACAGGATTGTCTCCGATCATGGTGGCGCCGCTGACGTCGTCGCTGGGGGTGATGACCTCGGAGATGGAGTTGGAGAGCGAGTTCAGGGCGAACAGTTCGCCGCCGTCAGGTTTGAGCGCTAACTGCACCGGCGCCTGCCCCACGTCGAGCAGAGCCTCCAGACGGTCTGGCTGGGCGGGGATAGTTTGGGCGCTGCCGGGTTGAGCCGGACGAACCTCGGCATGAGCCAGGGCGATGGCCATGATCTGGTGGCCTGCCGAGCAGGCCACGAAAGCTTTGGAGGAATCGGGGAGAATTACGGTGTCGGAGGCGCCGGGGCAGCCCTCGAAGACCTGGCGGACGCGACGGGCGGCCGGGTCAATGAGGCTGACCGAGCCGGCTTTGCGATTGGCAACGACCAGGGTCTTGCCGTCCGGTGAGAGGCGAGCGGCAACCGGCTCCTCGCCCGCGCCGATGGCCGCGATCTCGCGGCGCGCCTTGAGGTCCAGCACTGAGATGGTGTTGGATCCGGAGTTAGCCACATAGGCCAGGCCGCCCGTGGGATCGATCTCAATGGAAACCGGCTGGTGGTGAACATTGATGGTGGCCGCGACGGTGTTGTTTTCCGCGTTGATGACCGAGACCGTGCCCTGGCCGTCCGCTGCGCCGGAGTTGACCACATAGACTTCATTACGAGTGAGGCTGGCGGCTACGGCGACGGGATTCTGTCCGACCGCAAGCTCGCGGTCCACACGCACATTCACCACGTCCAGAACGCTGACCGTGCCGCTGCCGCCGTTGGTCACGTAGGCATATTCGCGGTAGTTGGGCGGGTACTGCGGGAAGTCGTGGGGGCGGCAACCGGTAAGGGCAAGGGCCAGCAGAGCGAGGGTGGTGAGTCGTGTGGTCATGCGTTCACGCTCTGGCGGTCTCGATGTGAACGCCGCGAGGCAGATTGCGGCCAACCACGGGGGCGATCTGTTCCAGTTCGTTCATCATGGTGGCGAACTGGCTGGGATAGATGGATTGGGGGCCGTCGGAGAGAGCTTTTTCGGGGTGGTCGTGGACCTCGACGATGATGCCGTCAGCGCCCGAGGCAACCGCGGCGCGGGCCATGGGCAGCACGCTGTCGCGCCGGCCGGTGCCGTGGCTGGGATCGACCAGGATAGGCAGGTGGCTGAGCCGCTGCACGGCGGGAATGATGCTCAGGTCCAGCGTATTGCGGGTGTGGTCGGCAAAAGTGCGCACGCCGCGTTCGCACAAGATAACTTCATAGTTGCCCTCGCTCATCACGTATTCGGCGGCCATCAAAAACTCTTCCAGCGTGGCGGAGAGGCCGCGCTTGATGAGCACCGGCTTGCGCAGTTGGCCGGCGCGCTTGAGCAGGGAGAAGTTTTGCATATTGCGGGCGCCGATCTGCACCACGTCAGCCCATTCAGCAACCAAATCAAGAGTTTCGTTGTCGATGGCCTCGGTGACGATGCGCAGCCCGAAGCGCGAGCGGATATCGGCCATGATGCGCAGCGCCTCGACGCCCAGGCCCTGAAATGCGTAAGGGGATGTGCGGGGCTTGTAAGCGCCGCCGCGGAAGAACTGCGCGCCCGAGGCGGTCACCTGTTCGGCGATGGCGAAGGCCTGCTCGCGGCTTTCAATGGAGCAGGGTCCGGCGATGATGGCCAGGTTGCAGCCGCCGATGGCGGCATCGGTTCCCGCGAACCGGATGACAGTGTCTTCTTCCTTCACGTCCCGGCTGGCCAGCTTGTAGGCCTTGGAGACGCGGATGACTTCCGCGACCCCGGAGAGTTCTTCCAGGTTGCCGCGGTCCACTTCGCCCTGGTTGCCGGTGATGCCGATGGAGGTGCGCTGGGCTCCGGGAATTGGATGAGCACGGAAGCCCAACCGCTCAATGGCTTCGCAGACCGCCTGGATTTGCTCCGGTGTTGCCTGCGCCTTCATGACAACCAACATGCCTGGACTCCTCGAAACCTCAGTCTAACGGCTGAGGCGGCGAAGGGCAATTGCCCGGCGGGCACGAACTTCGCAGGCCGGCCTATAGTATGTCGGTATGGGCCGTTCTCTCACCCGGCGTGTGCTGCTGGCGCTGCTGATTGCGGCATCGCTGGCTGGGCTGAAAACCGCCGCGATGGGCCAGGCTCCGGGCGCAAAGCCCGCTCCAACAGCGAAGACTGCACCAAAAGCGCAGGATATTCTGCCGGTCTACATTGAAGAATTTTTTCTTTCAGAAGCCGTACGCAGCGAAGAACACGGCGAGCTGCAATGGACCATTGACGGTATGGCGTCTCGCGGCAAGGGAAGCGCGGCAGACGGCAAGTCGGCAGAGTTGGATATTGAGTACGGCATTACGCGGCGTTTGCAGCTTGGGATGGAGACGCCCTACGGCATCCAGTCCACGATAACCAGCGAAATACCGGTAAGCTGGAGCACCTTGAACGCCAGCTTGTTGTATCAATTTATCCGCAGCAACCATCCCTTTGCCCTGAGCGGCGCGATGGGCGTAAACCTGCCGCTGACCTCGCGCGGCAGCGTAAGTTATGAACCGGAAGTGATGGCGGCCAAAGGATTCGGCAAGCTGCAGATACACACCAGCTTCATTCCTGAGTTAAGCGGTGACGATAAATCGCTGGAATATAACGTAGCCGCGCTGCGTCCATTCGCTCACCATCTGATTCCGACGCTGGAGTTCAATGGGCGGCGCTTCTCCGGCGTGAACAGTTTCTATCTGACCACGGGCATCTACAAGCATCTTCCGCATCGGCTGGAGATAGGAGCTGCCGTGCCAGCGGGCTTGAGCAGGTTTAGCAGTCCGGTGGGCGTAATCGTCAAGATGACCTGGGAGATGGGCGGCGATGATGATGATTGAGTGTCCGCCGGGGCAGAATCTCGGCCTGCCATCGGTGGGGGAAGCTGCGGTCCACAATGAGGGTGTAAGCCGGCGCTGGATCGGTGACGTTTATGGCTGCGTCTTGTAGCGCAGAATCCAGTCCTCCTGCTCTTGCGTGTCGGGAACAGGGCAGCCGCGAGCCGCATGGATGGCAGCCAGAGCCGCCTTGGGCGTCCAGCCGAGATGAATGAGCGCGCAGGCCGCTGTCACGGTGGACCTGCCGATGCTCCCCCGGCAATGGACGCCAATCGCTTCTCCCGCGCGGAGACGGTTCGCCAGCCCAATCACAAATTCCTTAAAGGAAGCCGTGTCCGGTGGAATATGTTTGTCGGGAATAGGGAAAGAAAGAAAATTCAATCCCATAAAGACGGCGGCGGGACCTTCATCCTCAAGGCCGAGCAGAACCCCTTCATTCTTTTCGAGCAGCGAAACCAGGGTTTGGATGCCAGCCTGCTTCATCCGGAGCAGCTCAGCCTCCAGCCAGTCGTCGCCACTCGGACAAATCACTATCGCCAACTGTGCGGGCGGATCGCCTTTGACCCAAAAGATGTCTTCCATGTCGCTCAGACTCCTACAAATCTTACAATGCGCTGGCGGATGCCGGATACTGCGAGACCGAGCGCGGACCATTCTTCGGTGAGGTGTGCCCGCTTGTCAAAGACCGGGCCGGAAAGGGTGACGGTTAAAGCGTACAAGTTGACGATAGAAGGTAGCAGTGAGAAAGATTTCGCGCAAGGTAGTTGAAATAATAAGTAAAGAATGTTATCTTTACTTCAAGGAGATAAGGTAAAGATGCCATCCAGCACTATCAGCAGCAAAGGGCAGGTGACCGTTCCCATCGAAGTTCGCCACCGTCTGGGCCTCAGAGAGGGTGACCGCGTGGAGTTCGTCTTCGAGGAAGGCCGGACCGTTCTGCGGCCCGCGCGGACACAGACGAACCCTTTTACCGCCTATCTCGGGGCCTTTCCTGCTTTTTCTTCTCGCGAAGAGATCAATGCGTGGACGCGCGATCTTCGCGATGACGATCCCTGGGAAAAGCGGCCGCGAGAAGAGGGTAAACAGTGAGGACGGCCATCGATTCCAACGTTTTTTCAGCAATTTGGTCGTGGGAGTCCATTGCGGAGATAATTGTCGAGCAGTTGGGAGTGGCAAGACAAGAGGGAGCTCTGCTCATCTCCCCGTTTGTCTATGCGGAACTGCTGGCTTATCCCGGCGCCACCGAGACGTATGTGCGCGGCTTTCTTGAGACGACCGGGGTTGTAGTTGATTACAGGCTGGAGGAGAGGATGTGGAACGAGTCGGGCCGACGCTTCGCTCGCTACGCCGCACGACGCAGACAAGCCACGGGGGAAGGCCCACGGCGTTTGCTGGCCGATTTTCTGATTGGCGCTCATGCGCTGGTGCAGGCGGATCGGCTGTTGACCCTGGACCCAACGCGCTACGCCCAGGATTTCCCTGAGTTGTTGCTGCTGTAAAAAATTTTCAGTGAAGCCATTAATCTAGCGGAAATGTTCCCACCCCCGCGCTTCAAGCGGCAGACGGCCTTGCTGCGTGAGGAGCGTGATCATTGGCTGGCCTGCGCGTGGTCTTGTGACGCGGCCGATTCTGGTAACTGAAACGCCTGCGATGGAGCGGGGCAGACGGGCGGAGACTGGCGCGGTGAAGAGCAGCTCGTAGTCCTCGCCGCCGTGGAGGGCCTGGTCGAGGGTTGATGCCGCATGGATAGGCAGAAGAGCCGCATCGACCTCGGCGGCGACTCCGGACTCCTCGCACAGATGAGCCAGGTCCGTGGAGAGGCCGTCGCTCAGGTCGAGCGCGGCGGAGGCCAGGCCGCGGCGTTGCAGCCAGAGGCCCTGTGCAATGCGCGGCCGCGGATAGAGGTGCGCGGCCAGCAGCGCTTCCAGCTTTTTGGGGATGCGCGGCGGGCCGGAACGAGCGGGCGAGGCCAGTTCCTCCAGGCGAGCCAGTCCGGCAGCCGCTCCACCGAGAGCGCCGGTGACGTAGAGCAGGTCGCCCGGCTTTGCTCCGGAACGCAACAGCGCGCGACCGCGAGGAACGGCGCCGATCAGCACGATGTCGGCCACAGCCACGGGGGATTCGGCCAGGTCGCCGCCGGCCAGCGGAGTCGAGTACGCCTCAGCCAGTGCCAGCAGGCCGTCGAGAAAGCGCTGCACCCAAGCGGATTTCCGGCCAGAGGCTGCCGTGAGCGAACGCGGTAATCCCAGTGAAAGAAAGGCGGCTACGGGACGCGCGCCCATCGCGGCCAGGTCGCTCAAGCCGCGCGCCAATGCGCGATGACCGACGGCCTCAGGCTGGTGCCAGTCGAGGCGGAAGTGACGGCCGGCAATCGACAAATCCGTCGTCATGGCCAGCTCCTCGCCACGGCGGGGGGTCAGCAGGGCACAGTCGTCGCCGATGCCCAGGCGAAGGCCGCCCTGAGATGCGTAGGCGCGCGCTGCCCGCTGGCGAATCTCCGCAAGCAGGGCGAGTTCGCCCTTTCCGCAAACGGTTCCGAAATGGGTCTGCTTTATCCGCACCTCATGAGAATAGGGCAAACCAGCGGAACTTTGACCGGCTGAGCCTCATGAAGAGGTAATTTTGCACCGATACTGCACCAAGATAGCAATGTTTCTTGTATCAAATTCGTTGACCGCGCAAGGGTCGGTTTGTTAGTCTTGTCACACGATTCGGGAATGCGCCCGTTGGGGTGTATTTATTGTTTTGGGAGCCGGAAGGCTCCGTTGCCTTGGGCTTTTCTTGAGTACACGGCGAATTGCGGCCCTGTGGGCAGCAGGGTTGAAGGGTAATAATGCTGCGCAAACGCTATTACATTCTATTTGTCGCCAGAGATGAGGACGGGCGGATTCGCAAGATTCCCCTGCCGCTTCAGTATCTGTATGGATTTTTGGCAGCCGCGCTGGTGGGAACATTCACCATCGTGGGGCTGGCCGGTTCCTACACCCGCATGCTGCTGAAGACAGAAAGCTTCAACCAGGTTCGCCAGGACCGGGAGACGCTGCGCAAGGACTACAAGCAGATGGCGCAGGTCGCGCATGACCGCAATGTGCAGGTGGCCTCGCTGGGAGCCCTGGCAAATGAGGTGACCGCGCTCTACGGACTGCGGCAGAACAAGCTGGCCACGGCCAAGCCGGCGGCTACCGCCAGCGCCGCGGCCCAGCCTACCCCCGTCAGCCTGGCCCTTACCGACGACGTGGACCAGCAGCAGGTCAAGCTCTCCATCGACCAGTTTTATGTGCTGCGCGCGCAGGCCATGAGTGGACGGGTCTCCCGAGCCCTGGAGAGCGGCTTATCGCCCAGCTTTGCCGGCGACTGGACCGAGCTGGCCGATGCACCCTCGCTGTGGCCACTGGAAGGCCGCGTGGGTTCCAGCTTCGGTGAGCGCCAGGATCCGATCAACGGCGAAGGCGCATTCCACTCCGGCATCGACATTGACGCGCCCTACGGATCGCCGGTGCGCGCCGCGGCCGACGGAGACGTGACCGATGCCTCGATGAATGCCGGATACGGCCGCGAGATCGAGCTCGATCACGGCCACGACGTGACGACAATTTACGGACATTTGTCAGCGATGGCGGTTGTCCCCGGCCAGCATGTGACTCGCGGCCAGGTCATCGGCTACGTGGGCCAATCGGGCCGCGCCACCGGCCCGCACCTGCACTATGAGGTGCGCGTTCACAAGGTTCCGGTCAATCCGCACAAATATATGCGCACCACTTACGAGCAAATGGCCTTCAGCGACACCAGCGAGGCCGCTCCGCCGGCGAAGTAAAGCGTTCGCCGCAACAGGATTCATCATCGGCTCCCCATCGCGCGGGAGCCGTTGCTGTTTTTGGAGTCGAGGCGCTGATTCCTCTTCACTTCCCGCCTGTATAACTCACATGCCAGATGGAACGTGAGCCATCATCGGAGACGAACAGGGAGCCGTCTTTGGCTTCGGCGACGCCTACAGGACGGCCCCAGACAGTGTCATTGGGAAGAACGAATCCGGTCAGGAAGTCTTCGTACTCGCCAGTGGCGTGGCCGTTCTTCATGGGCAGCCGGATGACCTCGTAGCCTCCTCGCGGGGCGCGATTCCATGAGCCATGCTCGGCGGCAAAGCCGTCGCCCTTGAACTCTGCGGGAAACTGGCGGCCCTCGTAGAAAAGCATTTCCAGCGAAGCAAAGTGGGGATTCACCAGGATGTCGGGGGTGATGACTTTGGCTTGCAGCTCAGGGTGCTTGCCGGGATGGCGGGGATCCTGAATGCCGCCGCCGGGACCGCCATATAAAAACCAGGGCCAGCCGTAGAAGCCGTCCTCCAGAACGTGGGTAATATAGTCGGGCGGGTAGTTGTTGCCCAAGGCATCCCTTTCATTGGTTGAGCACCAGAGCTCGCCGGTTAGGGGGTTGATGGCCTCGCCGACGCAGTTGCGCAGGCCGCTGGCGTAGACCTTGACGAATTTGCCCTCCGGGGTGAACTCCAGCACGTCGGCGCGGTGGAACTCTTCGGGATGGGTGTCGGAGTCGTCCACATTGGAATGGGAACCGACCGAGGCGAAGAGCTTTGTGCCGTCTTTGGAGAAGACCACATCGCGCGTCCAGTGGCCGCCGCCGCGCAGTCGTCCGCCGCCGGGCAGATCGGCCAGGTGCTGCGCGGGGCCGGTCGCTGTCAGGTCTCCGTTTTTATAGGGAAAGCGCTCGATGCCGTCGGTATTGCCGATGTAGACCCAGGCGGGATTCGGCCCCGCAGGGTAAAAAGCTATGCCGAAGGGCTGGTGCAGACCCTCCGCGAAGACCGAAACCTGGGCAGCCTTGCCGTCTGCGGCCACGCCGCGGAAGACCTTGACTTTTCCAGTCTCGCTCTCGGCCAGAAAGAGGTCGCCATTGGGGGCTGTGCGGATCAGCCGCGGGTTGTCCAGGCCGCTCGCATACAGCTCCACTTTGAATCCTTTGGGCGCAATGGGCAGCACATTTGCGGGCCGGGGAACCATCTTTGGCCCATTGTCCACGGACTCTTGCGGAGCTGGAGCGGGCAGGTCTGCCACGGTGAGATGGCGTCGGATGCCGGGGGACTCGTGGGCCGCGTCAGTGAATGCGGCCTGGCCGGTCAACGCGGAGTTGGGTTGTGCGTTTTTTTTGTGTGCGGCACTTGCCCGCAATTCGCCAATCTGCAGGATCAAGTAAACCAGAAAGCCAAGTGTGCATAAAATGGCAGCCGTTCTCGACGATCGAATGGGGAAAACCATGGAACCTCCGCGGGGGATGCGGTTTTGTTTAGAAAAGAATTACAGGGACGGAGAATCGCGCTGCCCGCCCGGTACGGATGCAAAAACTGTCTGCTACTTGGACGCACCAGAACCGGAAGGGGATTCCTGCGGGGAGTTTTCTCGTCCGTAGGAGGCATTGAACAGGGCGGGCGAGAGCGTCGCCGTGACCACCACCCGGTCGTGCTTCTGGGTAATCTCGGCGGTTTTCAGCAGCTCTTTCAGGCTGTTGTTGGCTGCGTTGTCGGCCAGGGGGGCGGTAATGCCGCGGGCCATGATCAATATCAGGTTGAGCGCCTCGGCTTGGCTGGCGGCTTTGCCGCTGCTGGGGGCGATCTCCACCACTTTCACATTCAGCGAGCCTCCCAGCGACAGCGCCGGTGTAACGCTGGCGATGATGGTCGAATCGGACTCCAGAGGCAGCGAGAAACCAAAAATCTTGATTGCCCCGCTCTCCGAAAAAGGCAGGCCGATCTGGCCCACGCCCCAGGCCAGCGAGAGCAGCGGCACTTCGTGGTAGTGCTCGCGGAGCAGCGTGGAACCGGCAAAGGGCCATGCGGCGGTCGCGTGCCGGTCGAGCATGGAGTGGATCTGCTCGGGTGTGGGGGTGTTGGAGACGGCTACCATGTTGTAGCCAATCTGCGCCAAACGCACGGTGCGGCCATCGGAGGGGATGCTGTAGACGGTGTGGCCGGCGTAGGACTCGCGGCTCGTGGCGTGGCCGTCGAGCCATGCGTTGAGCTTCTTGCCGGTAATCTTGCCCACCAGCACCATCGAGTACGCAACCGGCCCGTTGGGTCCGTTGGGGTCCGCCATGCGGTGCAGCGCGATGGCCGCCTCGTCCAGGTCGCGCTCCGGATCAATCCCGATAGCATCAATAAACTGCTGGTACTCGGGGACGCGCTCCGGCGGCTTCAGCTCTTTGTGGAAGAAGGCGCGCACCGGCTTGAGATTGATGTAAACAATGCCGTCCGACTCGGGCAGCAGCCGCGCGGCCTCCGGCGGAGCCTTGGAGCGCAGGAAGATGGCTGCGGCCAACAACAGCAGGACCGCGGCCACAATCCACAGCGTTCTGCGCGTGCGTCTGTTCATCAAGGGCCGTCAGGAATACCCTACCACCTCTGAAAGCGCATAAACAGCCTGAGTGCAGAACTCGTAGGGCTATTTGTTAGTCGATTGGGCCGCAACTATGCTGTCGGCCTTTTCCGCATCCCTAGCAAGCTGCTTCGCGATCTTGTCGGCGACATCCGCGCTTGCTCCCTTGAATTTCGCTCCATTGCTTTCTTGGGTCGTGGTCCAGATCACGTCTCCATCGCTGTTTACCAAACGCACTGTGGCGTGTGCGTTGTCGATGCTCTCGGTATTCAAGGAAGAGTCATGGGTGGAGGATTGTACAGCGCTGAATCCGCTTCCAGCGGAACCAGAAAACGTGCCTCCGGAGCCAAATACTGAGGCATGGCTTCCCCCTGAAGCCGTGCCGACCCCAGTCCCTTTACCATATGCATGGACTTCCTGCGATGCCTTCTCAGTTGCGACTCCCTTCAGGATGGCATCGGCTTTGCCCTTGTCTTCGGTAACGGTAAATCGTTTGGAATCCGTAAGGCTTGATATGACCATTCCTTGCATTTGTTGCGAGATCGCGTCAGTCCCAAAACTCTCGACGAAGATGCGACGTACTTTTGAAAGAGATTTTGCTTTGTCTACGTTTGGTGCGGGTTCCGACTGCTGGGCTGCCTGGGATTGCGTTGCAGGGGCCTGCACCGCCGGTTCCGCTGGCTTTTGGGGCACGGGGCTTTGTGCCGCGAGCAAGAAGAAGAGAATGATACCGTTCATCTAATTTCCCTTTCCGGAATTTCGCGCCTCATCATCCTGATATTCGACCTTTCGTCCCGTCCTCGCCTCAAGGGTTGCAAGTTGTACGCGAATGATGTCCTTTCCTAGTTCGAGAACGATCGCCTGATCTTTATCGTCTTCGTTCTTATACGAAACTGTCAGGAAGTGCTTGCGCTTTGTGGAGAGTAAAAGCAGAGGATTAATC
>JBAVYF010000274.1:0-7781 GCA_049698655.1 Occallatibacter sp.
TCTCCAGGATGGTGGCGACCATGCTGCCGATATTGAAGAGAAAGGGTTCGTACGGCCGAAACTGCGTTTCGTCGCCGAGGACCAGTAGCAGGCAGCCGAATGCCTGGCGTGGCGTGCGGATAGGAACCAGCCGAATTTCCGGCCGATCTTTCAGCGAGCAAAGTGGCGCGGAAGCCGACAGGTCGGCCGGTTTCGCGCAATGGAGGTCGAGCGTCGCGATGTCGCTGCGACCGGAGGGCAGGATTCTCCCTTGCAGACAGAGGGCAGCGTCGACAATACCCGGCACCTCTCGCATCGCCGGCTGCAGGAACTCGGCCATTCGTTCCGCATCGGGAAGAATGTCCAGCGTTTGCAGCGATACGAGAAGTCTCCCAAGGACTTCTGGAGCGATGGGCATCGGACAACTCCTGCTAAGCTTGCATCCCTGCGCCTCTACTTGCCAGGAACACTTCCGGCTCAATGTAGTAGGGATTCAAGACCACCTGTCCATGCACAATCATCATCGGATGCACGCTCAGAATTCCGTAGAGCGTGGCGCCGTCGAATTTTCGCGCATCGTACTGGCAAATCGCAGTGGTGGGCACGGAGCGCACAAGAATGTTGATGCTGGCTTCGTATTCCACCAGTTTGTCTGATCCCGGAAAGCCCTTCCTCGACCAGGTCATCTCGCCGGTAACGCGGGCGCCGGCATATCCCTCGGCGACGCTGCGATGATAAGCCTGCCCCACGTTGCCGATCATGCGATCAACCTGAAATGTTCCGTCAGGACAATAAACCTTATCCGCCTCGACGAAGCTGTATTGCCGCCCGTCGAGTTCATCAAGAAGCGGTACCCCCATTTCGCGCATCGCCATTTTCACGTCCTGAGGCGTCGGCGTGTCGGCAAAGTAGCCCACCTGCTCATTGTCGCCGAGGCCGCTTTGGATGAATTTCGACATCACCAGCCGGCGCTCTTCATCGTCGTTGTAAATGAGGCACATGTGGGTTCCAGCCGGGTAAGGCTTCGGGTCGAACCCCAGGGAAATCATTCGCTGATCTTTGCTCATAAACCCCCCTTGATGTGACGAAATCATTTTATACCATTTTCTCTTGATTGCTGATCCATATAGACCAGTAATGCTGCCGGTCTGACGAAAAACCAGGGGGATAAAGCGGACAGTTGTTACAAGAAATACCAGATCGTTACCATCGTACTGCTTCGGAAGTGGCTTTCGCCGCTTTTGTTGCCTGGCCAAAGCCCTGGCCAGCCGGCCCCAGTCCGCCATCGCGTCGCTGGTAAACTGGGAGCACATGATCCTCCCGTTCGTCCGCGAGGTCTTTGCGGAGTTGGAGCACTCTTCGGGATTTGAGCGCGTACGCAGGCATCTGAGCCTGAGTGCGGGGCGGAGGCGTGTCTCCGGATTGACGGCGACGGCGCGGGCGTTGTATCTGCCGCTGATGGCGCGGGCTGCGCGGCAGCCTGTGATCGTGGTGGTGGCCGACAACAAGGCTGCCGAGGCGCTGGAGCCGATGCTGCGCGCGGGATGCGAGCTGACCGGCGCGGTGGATCCCGCACAGGTGGTGCGGCTGCCGGCCCACGATGTGCTTCCTTTCGAAAATCTATCTCCTCATCCGGACGTACAAGAACAAAGAGCAGCGGCGTTGTGGAAGCTGGTGACCGGCGCGGTGTCGATTCTGATTGCTCCGGTGGAGTCGGCGGCGCTGAAGTTGTTTGACCGCGATTACTACGCGGGGCTTGCGGTGACGCTGCGGCGCGGCGAAGAGGTGGACGTGGAAGTGCTGACCGGGCACCTAGCCTCGGTGGGCTATACGCAGATGGACCTGGTGGAGATGCCGGGGCAGTTTACACGACGGGGCGGGATTCTGGATGTGTACTCGCCTGAGTCTGACCGCCCGGTGCGCATTGAGTTTTTCGGCGACGAGATTGAGACGATACGAAAATTCGATCCGGAGACGCAACGGTCGCAATCGGGGCTGGACGAAACGCAGTTTCTGCCGCTGACCGAGACGCCGGTGACCGAGCATCTGCTGGCCGCGGTGCATGGGCGTCTGAACCGGCAGCGAGTGGAGTTTGAGGGCGCGGACGCGGACTCAGTCGAGAATCAGGAGATGGCAGCCGAACTGGCTTCTGCCGGCGGCGTGAGCGTCTTTCCGGGGTGGGAGTTTTTCTCCGCGGTGGCCGGGGCGGATAAGTCGCTGCTAACTCTGTTGCCAAAGTGCGCGCTCTTCGTCGAAGAGCCGGCGATGGTGCGCAACCAGATCGATCGCTGGTGGAACAAGGTCGAGCAGCGGCATGAGCGGTCGGCGATGGGTTCGCTGATAAGGCCCGAGGATATCTATCTGCGGCCCGAGGTGTTGCAGGCGCAGTTAGACGCGCAGATGGGGCTTGATCTCGATCAATTGGGCGTAGTGGACGTGCTGGACCAGGACAACACGCTGGGCGAGATTGAGCTGAACACGCGGCCGACGCTCAGGTTTCACGGATCGATTCCGGCCCTGACCGATCAGTTGCGGACGCTGATGGCCAGCGAGACGCGGATTGTTCTGGCCGCGCCGCACCTGGGCGATGTGGAGCGGCTGGCCACAGTGCTGCGCGATTACCAGATTCCTTATAGGTTGGGCAGCCGCAACCCGCACCCCGGCGAGACGATGCTGGATGAAGGAAGTTACCTGGCCGGAGATCTGCGCGTGCCGGTGATTGTGCGTACGCCGATAGCATCGGGAGTTAGTTTTCTTGACTCGAATTTGATTCTCTTCGGGGCCAACGATCTCTCCGACGATGCGGACGTGGCGGCTCGGCCGGAGCCGAGGCGGTCGAAGACGGCGGCATTTGTCTCCGATTTCCGCGACCTGGGAATCGGCGATTACGTGGTCCACGTGGAGCACGGCATAGCTCAATATCAGGGGCTCAAGGAGATTGTGCAGGACGGGCTCTCGGTAGAGTTCATGATTCTGGAGTTTGCGGAAGCTGCCAAGTTATATGTGCCGCTGACCCGGCTGGATCTGATACAGAAGTATCGCTCGACAGACGCGGGGCCTGCGCCGGCGTTGAACAGGCTTGGCTCGCAGCAGTGGACCAAGACCAAGGCGCGCGTTCGCAATGCAATGCAGGAGATGACCGGCGAGTTATTGAAGTTATACGCCGAGCGGACCACCGCGCAGGGAACGGCCTTCTCCAGGGACAATGAGTTTCAGAAGGAGTTTGAAGACTCGTTCGACTACACCGAGACCGACGACCAGATATCGGCGATCAGGGCCATTAAGTATGACATGGAATCGACCACGCCGATGTACCGCCTCTTGTGCGGCGACGTAGGCTACGGAAAAACTGAGGTAGCCATGCGGGCGGCCTTCAAGGCGGTGCAAGACGGCAAGCAGGTTGCGGTGCTGACGCCGACCACAATTCTGAGCTTTCAGCATTTCGAGACATTCAAGCAGCGGTTCGCGCAGTTTCCCATCAACGTGGAGATGATCTCGCGATTCAGAACGCAAAAAGAACAGAAGATCATCGTCGAGCGAGTGGAGACAGGCAAGGTCGATATTCTGATCGGCACGCACCGGCTGCTGTCGAAGGACATCAAGTTTCAGGACCTGGGATTGCTGGTGGTGGATGAAGAGCAGCGCTTCGGCGTGCGCCACAAGGAGCGGCTGAAGCAGATGCGCAAGGAGATCGACGTGCTGGCCATGAGCGCCACGCCGATTCCGCGGACGCTGCATATGTCGCTGGTGGGCCTGCGCGATATGAGCGTGATCGAGACGCCGCCCAAGGACCGCATGGCGATTCAGACCGTGGTGGCCAAGTTCGACGAAAAGATCGTGCGTTCGGCGGTCGAGGTGGAGCTGGAGCGCGGTGGGCAGGTATATTTTGTGCATAATCGCGTGGAGTCGATCTACGAAATCGCCGCGCGGATTCAGGAGCTGGTGCCCGCGGCGCGTGTGGCGGTGGGCCACGGACAAATGAGCGAGACGGAACTTGAACGCGTGATGCTGGCCTTCATGCGTCACGAGTACGATGTGCTGGTGGCGACGACGATCATCGAGAACGGGCTGGATATCCCGCTGGCGAATACGATGCTCATCAATCGCGCGGACCGGCACGGACTGAGTGAGTTATATCAACTAAGAGGCCGCGTAGGCCGGTCGAATCGGCGCGCTTATGCTTACTTGCTGATTCCGCCGGAGAATGAGTTGACGGAGATTGCGCGCAGACGGCTGGCGGCTCTGAAAGAGTTCAGCGACCTGGGCGCGGGGTTCAAAATCGCGGCGCTGGACCTGGAGCTGCGCGGCGCTGGCAACATGCTGGGAGGCGAGCAGAGCGGGCACATCGAGGCGGTGGGAGTCGAGTTATACACCTCGATGCTGGAGGCCGCGGTGAAGGAGATGAAGGGCGAGACCAGCGAGGAGCGGCCGGCCACGCAGCTTAACCTGGGGATTGCCCTGCGCATTGACGAGAGTTATGTGCCGGAAGAGAATCAGCGGCTGCGGCTCTACAAAAAGATAGCCGGGGCGAAGAGCGAGGCGGCGGTGAACGAAGTGCGTGCGGAGTTGGAAGACCGCTATGGAACGCCACCGGATGCGACGGTATACCTGCTGGAGGCTTCGCTGATCCGGCTCGAATGTGAGCGGATCGGCATTGCGCAAGTGGACCGCAAGCGCGCCGAGCTGCACATTCGCTTCACGGAGAATGCGGCCATCGACCCGCAGACCTTGATGCGATTGGTGGCGCTGAATGCAAAACGCGGCGCGCAGTTCACGCCGCAGGGTCTGTTGAAGTATCCTTTGGCTGCCACTCGGAGCGACGAAGTTCTACTGGAGATTCATGAGTTGATTGCCAACCTTGCGCCACCTGCGGTGGGGCAGACTTTGCCGGCGTAGTCTTTTATCTCCCATCCTTGTTGCAAAGAGCGCGGCGAGGGCGGGGCACACAGATTAAACTTTTTTCAGGACGAGGCTGATGAGATGAGCAAGCGAGTGCGTAAGGCGGTTTTCCCGGCAGGCGGGCTGGGTACGCGGTTTCTGCCGGCCACCAAGGTGATTCCCAAGGAGATGCTGGCGCTGGTTGACAAGCCCATCATCCAGTATGGCGTGGAAGAGGCGATCGCGTCGGGGATCGAGCACATCATCATCGTCACCGGCCGCGGCAAGGGCGCGATCGAGGATCACTTCGATCACAGCTTTGAGCTGGACGCGACGCTGGAGCGCAAGGGCAAGCACGAGTTGCTGGCGGTTTCGCGCGGTGTCTCGTCGCTGGCGCAGGTCAGCTACGTGCGGCAAAAAGAGCCGCTGGGACTGGGCCACGCTGTGTTGTGTGCCAAGGATTTGGTAGGCGATGAGCCCTTCGCCGTCATTCTGCCCGACGATGTGATCGAAGCCGAGGTGCCGTGCCTGAAACAGATGCTGGGCGTCTTTGACGAACGTGGCGGCTCGGTGCTGGCGACGCAGACCGTCGAAGGGCCGGCAATCAGCGCGTATGGCGTGCTGGCCGGTTCGCCGGACCCCGGCAACTGGCGGATTTACAACTGCACAGGCATGGTGGAGAAGCCAAAGTTCGCCGATGCGCCCTCGAAGCAGGCCATCATCGGCCGCTATGTGCTCACGCCGCGGATCTTTGCTCTGCTGGAGCAGACCAGGCCCGGCGCGGGCGGCGAGATACAACTCACGGACGGAATTCTTGCGCTGCTCAAGGAAGAAAAGGTTTTTGGTTACACATTCGAGGGCAAGCGATTCGACGCTGGCGACAAGCTGGGCATGTTACAGGCGACGGTGGAGTTTGCGCTCAAGCGCAGCGATCTTGGGCCGCAGTTCCGCGCGTATCTGAAGGGGTTGAAGCTATAGTGCAAGAGTGCTGATCGAAATCTGTGGTTTCCCACCCTTGCGCCAGTAAAAAGGCGCAAGGATGGGACACGGGGCATTTGTAACTGGCCTGCCGGGTTACGCTTTCCACTTGATGTTGCAGCCGATGGAGGGACGCTGATCCGTGGGCACCGGCTTGCCGGCAAGCACTAAGTCGATGGCGGCGCGTAGGTCTTTGCCGGTAATTGCGATTCCGTTGCCGGGGCGGCTTGCGTCGAACTGGCCGCGATAGACCAGGCGGCGATCACCGTCGAAGAGAAAGAAATCAGGGGTGCAAGCGGCCTTGTAGGCGTGCGCTACGGCCTGAGTCTCGTCGTAGAGGTAGGGAAAGACGAAGCCGAAGGTTTCAGCCTGCTGTTTCATTCCGGCGGGGCTGTCATCGGGGTGAGTGGTCACATCGTTGCTGCTGATGGCGACGATGCTCACGGACTTTCCTTCGTAGTCTTTGCCCAGGGCTGCCAGGCCCTTCTCAATGTGCTTCACATAGGGACAGTGGGTGCAGATAAACATGACCAGCAGCGCCTTGCTGTCGCGGAAGTCGTCGCGGCGAACGGGCTTGCCGGTGACTACGTCATTGAGAGCAAAGTCGGGAGCGGTGGTGCCCAGTTCCAGCATGGTGGATTCGGTGAGGGACATTGCCTTTCCTCCTGTTTCATTTGACGAATCATACTAACTTCGCAAACTTTGCTCTCTGATAACTCCTCGCACGACGGTTACTTCTTACTCTTTTGGGGGAGCCGCAGTTCTACTTCACGCAGAGCATTTTTCGCCGCTTTTCTTACCTGTATGCAATATTCGTTACCTCCTGTTGGACAAGAACGAATTGTATTTGCGCGAATCATTTTCAGATCATCATATTTTGTCGTCGAATCGATATGCTTTAGTACAAATTTGTAGAATCCAGCATCGCTTGCAAACAATGGAAATGCTTGCGGAAGTGTATTCCAGTGATGTGCTAATAACCGCACCACAGAATCACTATAACCTTCCCAAATAGAGCCATCATCACAACCAGAATAATGAAGATATGAATGATATAACTTATCCCATGTCTGCACTCTGCCTGCTTCATAATCTGCTTTTTCCGCATCGGCATGAGAGCAATGTATCGTCTGACTGAAAATTCCGGTTTGAGACAAAATGATCAGTATGAACATTGCGGCAATTTGTTTTCCGCTAAGAATCATTTCGATGTCCCCCATCAAGAATCATCTGTCTTGCTAAAACAGCGGCGTTTGTCTTCCCGGCATCGCGAGGCCAAAGTGCTCGTAGGCCAGACGCGTGGCGACGCGGCCGCGCGGTGTGCGGTCGAGGAATCCGATCTGGATGAGGAACGGTTCGTAGACCTCTTCCAGCGCGTCCTGCTCCTCGGCCAGGGTCGCGGCCAGCGTGCCCAGGCCTACCGGGCCGCCGTCGTATTTCTGGATGATGGCCAGCAGCAGCCGGCGGTCGATCTCGTCGAAGCCGTGGGCGTCCACTTCAAGCATGGTGAGCGCAGCGTTGGCGGTGGAGCGATCGATCTCGCCGTTTCCGCGGACCTGGGCGTAGTCGCGCACGCGGCGCAGCAGGCGATTGGCGATGCGTGGAGTGCCGCGGGAACGGAGAGCGATTTCTGCCGCGCCGTCCTGGTCGATGGAAATCTGCAACACCTCGGCGGAGCGCGTGACAATTACGCGCAGCTCTTCCTCTGTGTAAAATTCCAGGCGCAGCAGAATGCCGAAGCGGGAGCGCAGCGGTGAGCTGAGCAGGCCGGGCCTGGTGGTGGCGCCGATGAAGGTGAAGGGGCGGATCTCCATCACGTGAGTGCGCGCCGCGGGGCCCTGGCCGATGATGATGTCGAGTTTGTAGTCTTCCAGCGCGGTGTAGAGCTTTTCTTCGAGAACCGGCTGCATGCGGTGGATTTCGTCGAGGAAGAGCACCTGGCGCTC
>JBAVYF010000275.1:0-6639 GCA_049698655.1 Occallatibacter sp.
GGCTCCGAATTTCTTGTAGTAGAGCTTCACTGCTCGCCCGTACTGCTTTCCGCGATGCATGGTTTCCAACTCGCGGTCGCGCTGGATCTCCTTGGCCACCTTGGGCAGGGCGACGGCCAGTGCAATGGTGAGCAGCGCCACCAGGAAGATGACCGCAACCAGCATGTAACCCTCCTCGGAGGGGCGGGAACGGCGGGTTGGGAGGACCTTTGTCATTCAGCTTCTAGTTGCTAATTAGCCTGGAGGGGCAGGTTTTGGGTGTTGTTGTAGCCCAGGTCAGTGACCTGGACGCTGCCCGGCATGATGGCGCCCACCTTGTAGCGATGGTCGATAATCTCGCCGGAACGGGCGATAAAAATGTCGTCCCCATGGACAAAAAAAGCCTGCAAGGATTTGTCCTGGGACTGAGTGTAGCCAAAGTACTTCAAATCGATGGCCGGTGGCCGGGGTTTTTCGGGCACTGCCGGGGCAGCTTTCACGCCCGATTGGCCGGGCCGGGGACCGGCTGCCGGAGTTTCGATGTGCGCGGGTGCCGATTCGGCGGAAAAGATATTCCTGCCGGTGCCCAAGTACTCGACCTGTTCGCTCAGGGCCAGTTCGTCGAGGTGCAGGGCGGGGTCAATGCCGGCGTTCGAGAGCTTCTGAGCGTTCTGTCCGCCAGAGGCGGATGGGGCTGTCGCCACTGTATGACCGCTGGCAGGTACAGGCTGGGCCGTGGAGGAACGGGATGCCGCCGCCGGGGATACAGGGGTGGATGAGCTTCCAAAGTTGTCCTTGACCTCGTAGCCGGCAATGCAGACAAGGATCACACCGAGGGCGGCGAGGATATAGACCTGGCGCTTGTTTTCCGTTCCCAGGGGCAGGGCCATGGCTATTCACCCTCCTTTCCCTGAGTGGCGGGTGAGGTGGAGGGCGCCTCGGAGGCGTCGCCGGGTTGCGGCGTGGGCGGCAAACCGCTGGCCGCCGCATCGGCCGGCCGCAGCCAGGTAGAGACCAGCAGCTTCAGATTCACCAGACCGCCCTGCTGGCCGGTCAGCGTCAGACCGCGAATGACAAAGAAATTCTGGTCGCGCTCCAGACTGTTCACAAAGTGCATGATCTGCGGATAGTTGCCGGTGATGCCCGCATCCATGGAAATCTCTGTAAGATCGGAGCCGGGCTTGCCTTGCGAGTACTGCACCCTGCTGAGCCGGACACCGGATTTGACCCCCAACTCGCCGATGCGGCGGTCGATGGAGGAGTAGTTGGGCGGAATGCGCCTGGAATAAAAGTCGCGCATCTGGGCGCGGGAGTCCTCGACGCGCTTGTCCAAACCGCGCAGCGGAGCGGTTTCCAGGTTGAGGGCCCGTAACTGAACCTGTTTTGCGGCCAGGGCGTCAGTGGAACTGCCGTTGGTGGCGGCCCAGTCCAGGCCAAAGCGAATGGAGAGGCCGATAACCGCGGCCAGTAGCACGGCAAAGGCGGCGTAGTGCCAGGTGAGCGGGGAGGCCAGACGTTCGCGCCACAGGGATGGGGTGCGGCTGATGCTCATCGCAGGCCTCCTGGATTCGGATTGGAGTTGCGATTGGGATGGGGTTTAGGCTGCCCAAGGCCGGCCATGGGCTTCTCATCCCCCTGCTTTTTTTTCGCTTTGCGTTCCAGCGGCACGGCCGAGCTGTATTCGGTCAGCAGTTCGAAGTTAAAGCGGTTCGAGGCGCTCACCGGCTCCAGACGCTCGTTGGGTCCGCCTGTGGATTCGGAGCTTTCGCTCACGATGTGGGGAAGCAGGAAGTGTTTGGAGCGTTCCAGGTTCTGGACGAGATCGTCGGCGCGGTCGCGTGCTCCAACCACGCGCAACTTCAGAGTGATGCGGCCGGTCTTCGTGTCACGGGAAGGCTCGAGACTGATCACTTGAACGCCGCCGGGCAGCACAGTTTCCAGGTCCTCCATGGCCAGCGTCCAGGAGAATGTTCTTTCGTCGAAGAGCTGGTTGAGCGCCCCGGCCTGGGTAAGCAGTTGAGCGTTGTCCGGCTGGCGCATCAGCTCCTGGTAGCCTTGCCTTTCCCGGTTGATGGCGTCGATCCTGCTCTGCACCAGCTGCTCGGTTACGCGAGCCTCTTCGGCCTTGTGATGAAAGGTGCGCAGGCCCAGGCAGAGTCCCAGGCCGATCACAACCAGCACAGCCATGGCGATGCGCAGGCGCTTGAGGACCGGTCCGAGATCGGCGTAGTGGCGTGTGGCGAGATTGAGAGTGATTCTCATGGCTTCAGGCTGCCCCCGCCAGCGCGCCGGCCACCCCGGCCAGGGTCAGAAGGTTGCCCAGCGGTGTGGCGGCTCCGGTTTCTGGCCGAGGCGCCAGGTCGACGACGGTCAGTCCGGGATCATTCGGCGAGCCAGGAGAGAAAATCCAGCGGGCAAAGTCTTCCGCGGTGCTGTTGCCGCCTGCGCCGATGCCAGCAAAATACAACAGCCGCGGACGGACGCCGAGCTTGTCTTCAAAGTAGGCGGCGGCCACGGCGATGCCGCGCTGCACCTCATGGAGTCGCAGGCCGGGATCTTCGGGCAGGTCGAGGGTGCGATAGAGCAGCAGATCCTGGCCGTGGGTGATGGAGGTGGTCAGCGCCAGCGCGCTCAGGTTGGCGGCTAGTACGGGATCAGGAGAATCGATGGCCCCGAGCGCCGCCAGGCTGGTGGAAAGCACGGCTCCGGGCTCGTAGCCTGCCTCACGCACCGCAGCCTCGTACTCCGCCAAAACGGGGCCGGGTAAAACGGCTGCCAGCACCTCGCATTCGGTCTTGTTCTCGACCAGCACCTGGTAGCTCACTCCGGCGCTCTCCACCTCGAAGGGAATCATCTTGCGCAACCGGAATCGGAGAACGGGGACGGCCTCCGCAGCCTTGGCAGGCAGCGAGTCGAAGTCCAGAACGAAGACCCGGACCACGGTGTCGGGCAGGACCAGCGTGACGGAGCGGGTGCGCGGCGAAACCTGGCCGAGGGCAGCGCGGATGGCGTTGGCCACGACCTCCGGCGCGCGCAGATTCTGCTCGCCGATGCCGGGCACGAGCGCCCCGGCCGGCAGCGGCTCAAAGGCATAGACAGGTGGCTGGCCCGGTCCCGGCGAAGCGGCGGCCAGTACGCCCTGGGGTGAAAGCTCCACCGCCACCGGCGGACGAGCGCCGGATGTGGAACCGAGTTTGGCCTTGCTGAGAATCGAATTCATTGCTCCTCTTCGTCGTATTGCTTAATCAATTCTCTTAATGCCGTTGTATGTTCCCGCGTAAGTGCGGTTCGGAACTCAGCATATTCCATCGGGTATATGCTACCGTAGGCTAATTGTTTGTCTTCCGCCGGATACAATGCCTCCATGTAGGCGTCTCGATACAGAATCCAAGCTCGCTCGGCAGCTTTGATTTTTGCAGTAGCCACCGGTATCTTTTCCGCCACTGATAGTAATTGCTGATAAACGCCATTCATTTCGGAATCGGCCCGTTTATATTCAGCATCAGCGCAAGAATTCATACTCATTTGAACGTCTGCCTTTTCCATACAAGCACGATATTGCGCTGATTCTTGCGAATGGCACGGAATTATTCCGACAAAAAGAACTAGAGATAGCACCAATAATTTCACAATTGCCTCACTATCTTGACGCCTCGATGAAGGTAACCTTGTTGATCTCTTTGAGCGTGGTCAGGCCTCGGCGGACACGATCCAGCGCCGACTCGCGCAGAAAGGTCATGCCCTCCTTCTGCGCCAGCTTGCGTATCTCGGAGGTGGGCTTCTTTGCCAAAATGATCTCCCGAATGGTGTCGGTCAGATCCAGCAGTTCATGAATCGCCGTCCGGCCCCGGTAGCCTGTCCCCCCGCACTCCATGCAGCCGGCGCCTTCGCGGAAGCCGAAGCCGCGCCACTCGACCGGGTCCATGCCGCTGGCCCGGAGAATTTCGTCGTCGTAGGTGACGGTGCGGACGCAGTATTCGCAGATGGTGCGCACCAGCCTTTGCGCCAGGATGCAGTTGAGCGCGGAGACGAAGTTGTAGGCCTCGACGCCCATGTTCAGAAAACGGCCCAGCACGTCCACCACGTTGTTGGCGTGAACGGTGGTGAAAACCAGGTGGCCGGTCAGTGCGGAGTTGATGGCGATCTGCGCCGTCTCCTGGTCGCGGATTTCTCCCACCAGAATCTTGTCCGGGTCATGCCTCAGAATCGACCTGAGCCCCCTCGCAAAGGTCAGACCCTTTTTCTCGTTGACCGGAATCTGCGTGATGCCACGAATCTGGTACTCCACCGGGTCTTCGATGGTGATGATCTTGTCTTCGTCGCTTTTGATCTCATTGAGAGCAGCGTAGAGCGTGGTGGTTTTGCCCGACCCCGTCGGGCCGGTGACCAGCACCATGCCGTAAGGCTCGCGGATATAGCCACGGAAGCGCTTCAGGTCAGCCTCGTTAAAACCCACCACGTCGAGAGTCAAATGGTGGAACTTCTCGCTCATCGACTCCTTGTCCAGCACGCGCAGCACGGCATTCTCGCCGTGAATCGTCGGCATAATCGAAACACGGAAGTCGATCAGCCGGTTCTTATATCGAACTCTGAAGCGCCCGTCCTGGGGCACCCTGCGCTCGGCGATGTCCAGTTCGCTCATGATCTTGATGCGGCCCAGAATGGTGGTGTGATGCTCGCGCGCGATAGGCGCCATCGCCTCCTGCAGCACGCCGTCGATGCGGTACTTCACGTGTACCGAGTCGTCATAGGTTTCGATGTGAATATCGGAGGCTCTTCGCTCCAGCGCCGTGAAGATGGTTGTGTCCACGAGGCGAATGATGGGGCTGATATCTTCTTCAGAGGTCAGCTTCTCGATGGAAATGTTCTCGTCCGTGTTGTCGTCGCCCGTCAGCACGTCGAAGGTCAGCCCCTCGCTGGCCTCGTCCAGCACGCGCTGCGACTGCTCGGTTTTTTTCAGCAGGTCGGTAATTTGTGACAGTGTCGCCACGCGGGGGATGATCCGATGCGAGAGAAGGCCGGCGATCTCGTCCAGCACCATCAGCCGCGAGGGGTCGCTGACCGCAATCACCAGCGCGTCCTGTTGTTGCTCGATGGGCACGAAGTTGTAGCGGAACATCAGCTCCACCGGGACGGTGCGCAGAAGTTCGTGCTGGATCTTGAAGTTCTTCAGGTCCACAAACTCGGCGTGATAACGCTCGGCCAGGGATTCGGCATGGGCGCGCTCGTCCTGGCCGGAGAGAAGCGGAACGGTAAGCAGTGTCGCATCAGCCATGATTTACCCCTGACCTCCGGAAGCCTGCCCCAGCGAGAAAATGGGCAGATAAAGCGAGATGAGAATGAAGACCACCACAACGCCCATGACGATGAGGATAGCCGGCTCGATCAGCGCCAGAGCCGCGGTGAGGGCGGTGGCAACGTCCTCCTCGAAGAACTCAGAGACGGAATTGAGCATCTGCGGCAACGCGCCGGTCTGCTCGCCCACCGAGATCATCTCGCCGGCCAGATCGGGAAAGACCTTGGTCTGGATCAGCGCATCGGCCAGGCTCTTGCCCTCGCGGACCGTGGTGATGGAGTTGGTGACCGCGCGGGAGACGCGCCGCGAGGAGATGGCGCGGGCCGCTGTCTCCAGCGACGGCACCAGCGGCAGTCCGCCGGTCAGCAGCGTGGAGAGCGTGCGCGCAAACAGCGCCACCTGGTACTTGAGCCATATCTTGCCGAAGATGGGCAGCCGGATGCGGACCCCATCGATAAAGTCGCGTCCCCGCTCGGTGATGGCGAAACGGTAGCTGCCCAAGCCCGTGCCGGCGAAGATAAGAAGAATCCAAAGCAAATTGTGGTTCAGAAATTTGCCGAAGGCCAGCAGGTCCATGGTCAAGGCCGGCAGTTTCGAGCCCATCTGGTCATAGAGCACGGCAAACTGCGGCACCACAAAGACGAACATGAAAAACATCAGGCAGCAAACCAGCGTGAGCAGCACACAGGGGTAGATGAGCGAAGCCGTCAGCTTCTTGCGGAAGGTGAGCGAGGTGCGCTGGAAGCTGACATAGCGCTCCAGCACCTCCTGCAGGTTACCGCTGCGCTCGCCGGCCACGAGCGTGGTGGTGTACATCACCGGAAAGCCGCTCTGCGCCTCGAAGGCCGCCGAAAGCGCGTCGCCGGTCTTCACCCTCGCGGCCACGTCGTCCAACTGCGCGGAAAAATGCGCATTCTTCTGGTTCTTGGCCAGCATCTGGATCGAGCCGAGAATGGGCAACCCGGCGCGAATCAGCGTCAGAAACTGCTGGTTGAAGATGAGAAAGGTTTCCAGCTTGACCTTGCCGCGCTTGAGCCCGCCAAAACCGGAGCGGGAGCGCACGGAAAAGACATGGTAGCCGGCATGAACAAAGCGGGCGCGCAACTCCTCGGCCGTGGCCGCCGTCTGCACCTGCTCCTGCACGCGGCCGCGCTCGTCGGCCACCTTGATTACGAATTCCGCCATGCCTCTGCCCGCCGGATGGAATCATCCGGCTCTTCCCAGCATTTCTGCTCAGATTTCAGGTTAACAGTTCCCGCCCGCTGTGCTCGTAACGGATAGACGCGAAAGGCGGAAGCAGCGCTCAAGGCCGGGCTTTAGTCCGGTGCCAAAACCTTCGCCTTTTGTCTCCTTAACCCCGGGGG
>JBAVYF010000276.1:0-4233 GCA_049698655.1 Occallatibacter sp.
GCCCTACAGAGATGCTAAGCACTCTAGAGGAAGGATTGCCGCCACGCGCCTTGACTTCTTCACTGAAGCTCAGCATTCCAGGGATCTTCTTTTCAATGCGCGCGCCGAGAACAAAAGTTCCAACGCCGCGCCGAGCCTCGATGTAGCCTTTGCGTTCAAGCACGCCATACGCCTGTCGCAGAGTCATTTTACTTATGCCGATGTGCTTGCTTATGATCTGTCCTGGAGGCAGCAGCGCGCCAGGCAAAATAGATTTGTCCTCTATCGCAGACTGAATCTTGTTCGCAATCTGCAAGTAAATGGGCAGTGGATCGCGCTTATTAATTCGAAACGAAAGTAGTTGTTCGCTCACAGCATTCTCCTTGCCGGAAACCGGTAACACGCCCTGTGGCCAAACTATAGCTCGTAAAGCTTCTGGGGCATCTGGACCCACATCCGACACCAATTCTACAGCGTGCTTCATAGATCCGCCCTGCTTCCGGGGTGGCCTGCAAGCCCTACTCTCGCGGCGCCTCTTGCCCGCGGCATGTGCACGCCCTGAAGACTGATGCAACACGTTCTTGCATCAAGCCAGGGATTACCATCAGAATAGCGCAGTACATTCATTTGGGCAATCCTCGTTCAATATGCTCGCTTATCATCGCGGAGATCGTATGTGCGCTCTGCCGCATAGTGAAACCCTGTTCGCGTCCATCACTTGTATAGCAGCGCCGCTGCCCGGTCCCGTTTGAATTGCTGCAAATCTTTTTCGCCATGCCTCGTAACGCCGCGCGGATCTTCTCCACCCTTCAGTGCATCGATTGCAGGCTGGTTCAGCAGTAGCCGGTCAACCCTGTCGAGCTGAAACGTATTCGGGTAGAGCTTGTAAAGAGCCGCCGCAACCTCCAGACCAAGCTCAGGTGAATCCAGTACGTTGCGGTCTGTGATGAAAAACTCGACTCCATAGCAAAGCTGGCCGTGAAATTGACCGCAGGTAAGCTGCTCGGCGTCCGCACAGTTATTGGAATAATTTTGTCGCGGAGTGAACTGTACTGGGATGAACCGCACACCGGGGATATTGCGGGCATTCAGGTAGTCTGCGGTCTTTCGCGCATCTATCCAAGGAGCGCCCACCCACTCAAACGGAGTATCCGTACCTCGGCCGACGCTTAGGTTTGTTCCTTCAAGCAGGCCGATGCCTGGGTAAAGAATGGCCTGCCTCAGACTGCGCAAGTTCGGCGATGGATTAATCCACAATTGTCCCGTGGCGTCGAACCAATCAGAGCGTCTCCATCCAAGCATGCGAACAACTGTAAGTTGAGTATCCAGTTGCTTCTTGACTTTGAAATATGTCGCAAGTTCCCCCATCGTCATGCCATGCCGCACCGGCTCCGATGTGTAATTGATGTAATTGTCGCGGCCGGGAGAGGAAACCAGTCCTTGAACATCGATCCCATTGATTGGGTTAGGCCGGTCCAGGACAATAATATCTGTCTTGGTACCAGCCGCTGCCTCAAGAAAGTACCCAATCACTGTCTCATAAGTGTAAAAATGGACACCCACATCTTGTAGATCGATTATGACAGCGTCGAGATTCGCAAGTTGCTCTTTGGTGGGACGCCGTTGTGCGTCTGTGGCGCCAAAGAGGCTGATCACCTGTAAGCTCGTGGCTGGATCACGGTCGTTTCCGATGTCGTGCTGGTCCAAGACGCCGTTGATTCCGTGTTCAGGGCTGAAAAGATTGACAACGACGAGCCCTGGAACCTCGCGCGCGGCGTCCGAAACCAGGATGTCCAGTGTGCGAAGGCCTCTGTTGTCTACCCCTGTCTGGTTTGTCATAAGCGCCAGCCGCAAGTGGCCTCCATGTTTTGCGGTTAGCTGCTTCAAAGAAGTAAAGCGATCTTGTTCAAGTACATCAATCCCATTCAACACTGGACCTTGTGCAGCTATTTGGGCCTTAAAGGCGACGCCGATGAGCATAACTGACAAAAGCAGATAAGAGCTTTTCCACATCGTATTAACTCCGCGGCTAATTCAAGCTCGATCTAGCTGCGCGGCGGAGCAGTCTCTTGAATCAAGAAATCCATGAAAACAAAGACATGCCCCGCCTCAGAGTGCAGCTCGTGCAGCTTTCCAAGCGGCTGGACCGCTGCAGTTGACATCAAAGACATCTTCTAGAACGACAGCCGCAAAGCCCCCTGGATTTGACGAGGCGAGCTGTTGTTTCTCGTGCTTGTTATCTTTCCAAAGGTTGTGGAGGGATACGCGGAGCCGGGAAGGCTGAAGTTTGGAGTGTTTGACAGGTTGAACACTTCAATCCTTGCCTGCAGACTAACTCCATGTTTGAGCCCGAAAGTCTTGAAGACAGACGGATCGAAGTGACGATAGTGCGGCCCGAACAGCATATCCCTGCGCTCAGTTCCGATCGTTCCAAGCGTCTGACCCTGGAAGGCCGAGGTATTGAACCATTCAGCGATGGTTGGGTTGGACAGCTCGGGGTTCAAAATTTCATTCGGGCGATCGCTGCTGATTCCTGTATTGCTCAGCGGGGTTGCGTTGGTAACCGAGAAGGGCTGTCCTGTCTCCCACACGTCGATGGCATTGAATTGCCACCCCTTGACGAAGCCGGCTTTCACGCCGTTATATTTCTCGCCAAACGGCAAGTGATAATTCAACATCAAGGCAAAGCGGTTCTGAACGTCGAGTTCACTCGGGCCATACTCCAGAGTCGCTAACTGCGAAGGTACGGCGCTCGCGTAAAGCCCGCTGTAAGAGTACCCCTCAACATCGCTGAGCGCTTTAGCCCAGGTGTAGTTGGCGTTCAAGATAATTCCATGTCCGGCATCCTTTTTCACCGTGCCTTCGAATGAGTTGAAGTTCGAGAAACCGTTAGATTCAAGGTGATAGATCGACGTGACGTTCGGGTACGCGGAATAGAAGGGCCGCCGTGTGACATAGCTCACAGAGGAGGGTGGAGCCACGTTCCTATCCGGAGCGGTGCGCAGTTTATGCCCCCATTCTCCGACATAGGCAGCGGTCACAACAAACGATCTGATCTGCCGCTCGACATTCAGGTTGGCTTGCTCAATGAAGGAATTCCGATAGTTGAGCTGCATGCCTCTCAGCCCTCCGGCCAGAGCTGTGGTGGAACTTTCTACAGGCAATGGCAGACTGGTCAGATTCGTTACCGTAAGAGCGTTCGGTGCATAGGAGGTGACAAAAGGCGGGTTGGCAAACGGAACAGAGGGCCCGGTATTGTCGCGGAAGAAGACAAGCCCGTATCCGCCGCGAACGACGGTTCCTGGAGTGACGTTGTACGCGAAGCCAAGGCGAGGCGCAACAGAGTGATGATCTGTCACGATCCCTCCCGTAGATGTAGTGTTTACGCCCGCGATCAGCAACTGTCCCGATCCCGTATCGAATTGAGCGATATTATTTCCCTTGAAAGCGTCCGGAGTGATGATGTCGTATCTCAGGCCAAGGTTGAGAGTCAGTTTGGAAGTAAAGCGCCAGTCGTCCTGCCCATAGAAGCTGGGCTCCCAAGAGCGTGGGTAGCGCGGCGAAAACAGCATCGACCGGGAGGTTGTGTAGGGCAGGCCGAGCAGCAAATTGACCAGCGGAACAATATTGGTTACGGTTGTTCCGGTGGTATTTGGATTAGTGGTAAAGGAAAACAAGCCATCGCCAGAAGTGGATTGGTTATTGTAAAGTTGGCGGCGAATCAGAACGGCGCCATATTTCAAGGTATGCTTGCCGCGCACCTGTGTCAGGCTGCCCCCGTATTGGAAGATGTTGTCGCCATCTTGCAGCGGAAGGTACTGGGTATCTCCAAGCGGCGAAAAGCCGGACACGGAGATATAAGGAAGCGCGGAAGCAAACTGGTTGAAATCGGAATTGGTGATTCCCAGCGCGTTTCCGAAATTCGTGCCGTAATTCACCGGATAGGAGGCGTTCATAATGTGGGTATATCCGGCCTTCAGTTCCAGGCTGGTCCTCTGTGAAAAAATACGAGTGAAGTTGAGTATGGCCCCGTCAGCCACATCGGCTGCGGTGCCAGGGTAAGAGACCGAGCCACCTGGTACAACTTGACCGACTCCGGAGATATTGACCGCAGGCAAGCTGCTCGGAGTTCCCACAGTTATGTTGTTATACGTGTAGCGGGCAAAGAGCAGATTGTTGTCGTTGAATCGATAGTCGGCTCTTGCGTCAACTGTGGTGCTGAAGTAGGTGTTGTTGGGGCTGTAGACATAGCTG
>JBAVYF010000277.1:0-2684 GCA_049698655.1 Occallatibacter sp.
CGGGTAAACGCTCCCCCTTTACTCGCGGTTTGGAATCTGAACTCAAAAAGTTAGGCGATGTTCGGGCGAATGAGCTTGGTGGAACAATTCTGGGCCAATGGCTTGAGAATCAAACAAAGCCAAACAATCAAACCGATGCTCAACCGATTCTTGAGGTCGTGCCGATGAATGCAGAGCAGCGGGCAGCGGTGAAAGCTGCCTTGAGCTCGTCTCATACCGTTGTGACAGGACCACCGGGTACAGGAAAATCGCAGGTCGTAACCAACATTCTGGTGAATGCGGCATGGCGCGGTGTGAAGGTGCTCTTTGCCAGCAAGAACAACAAGGCGGTAGACGTTGTTGAGGGACGTGTCAATGGGCTGGCCAATCGTCCGACTCTGATGCGTCTGGGTTCAAAGGAGTACCAGGTTGATCTTGCCGAGTTCCTGAGTTCGATGCTTGCTGGAACAGCAACGCCGGATGACCAGGTGAACTATAACGAGGCGCTCGAACGCCACAAGAAACTGTCGTTGACGCGCCAGAAGCTGGAGGAACAACAGGAGAGGACACTCCAACTAAGGAATGCCGTTGACCGAAATGAATCCGAGGCTGAGTCTCTCCGCGAGATATTCAGCGAGGCGAGTTTCAGGAACCTCAACGGATATTCAATGCAAGAGTCGGAATCGGCGCTGAATGAATTTTCATTGACGGTAGATGCTCTCGATTCAGCCAAGCAGGGTCTTTTGGGAAAGCTTCTTCTCACCCTTACACGTAAGAGCAGGATTCGGAAGGCATTGGAGGCAAAAAGCCCCCTGGACTTGCATCTCGCTTCGCTGGACTATAAACCGGTCAAGATTGAGGCCGTGCCAAATATTGACGAACTCAATAGCTGGTGCGCAGGACTAAGAGGCAGAGTGGACGATGCTAAAGTCGTCTGCAGGTATCAGCAGTCCCTGGAAGAACTTCGCGCAGCGACATCGCTGGAGGAAATAGACCGCAAGGATAAGAAGCTGACGGAAGAGATTTGCGAAAACTCGCAGCGGCTATGGCAGGCTTGGGTGCAACTGACGCCGAGCCGCATTAGTGCAGGGGACCGACAGAACCTGTCTGCATATGTTGCGCTTCTGCGTGCTCAAGGATCGGATGGTGGAAATACACCAAATCAGGCGCTACGGAATCAGTTGCGTGCAAAACAGCGATTGGTGAGCCATCTATTTTCCTGCTGGGCGGTAACATCTTTGTCTGCACGTGGGCGTGTGCCATTCACAGCGGGGCATTTTGATCTGCTAGTGATTGATGAGGCCAGCCAGTGCGATATTGCGTCCGCACTTCCTCTGCTGTTCCGTGCCAAAAGATCTGTGATTATCGGCGATCCTCAACAATTACGACATATTAGCGCACTCACGAAGAGTAAGGAGATTGAACTCGCAGACAAATACGGTCTGCTTGAAGCGCGGCAATCTTGGATGTATCGGGCAAATTCTCTTTATGACCTGTCCACAGGCGTTGCGAACGCGCCGGATATTGTCAATTTGCTGGATCATCATCGCAGTCATGCACATATTATTCAGTTCTCGAACAGTGAGTTCTACAAGCAGGAGCTTCGTATAGCGACTCGATATACATATTTGAAAAGACCTCGCGGGCAGAAACTAGGTATCCAGTGGCATGACGTTACTGGTAAAACTATCAGGCCAAATGGCACAAGTGCACAAAATGAAGACGAGGCACGTGCGGTTGTGGCTGAGCTACGAAGGCTCATAGTTGAGAGACAATTTGAGGGAAGTATTGGGGTAGTAACGCCCTTTAGGGCGCAAGAGGCATCGATCAACAAAATGATTCATGAGGACAAGGGAATTGCTGAAGCGATTTCAAGTAATAAATTGCTGGTCGATACAATTCATGGTTTTCAAGGTGACGAGCGGGATGTGATGTTCTTTTCTCCGGTAATTTCCAGAGGCGCTGCACGTGAAACGATTGGCTTTCTAAGATCGAACGGCAATCTATTTAACGTCGCGATCACACGTGCTCGCGGGGTGTTGCACGTGGTAGGAGATCGCAATGCTGCGCTCGCATCCGAAGTTCCCTACTTCCGGAAATTCGCTGAGTACACGTTGCAGTTGGAGCACGAAGATCAGGAGGAACAGCAGGTCGTGGACAATCCCGGGCCAGAGTATCCACCGGTGGCACATCCGGAGCGTGTTTCGGATTGGGAGCGGAAGGTCCTTTATCCCGCTATGCACAACGAGGGGATCCGGGCAATACCACAATACAAAGTCGAGCAATATGATCTTGACTTTGCCGTGATCCTTGGGGACCGCCGTCTGAACATTGAGGTAGACGGTGAGCGCTACCATCGGAGTTGGACTGGCGAACTCTGTATGCGCGACAGACTGAGGAACCAGCGCTTGATCGAACTCGGTTGGGAAGTCAAGCGATTCTGGGTGTACGAGATTCGAGATCGCCTGCCCGACTGTGTCCAATTCGTGAAATCCTGGATCGAGCGAGCAGCGAATTAAGCAATTCATGTCGGAAAGGGGCTCACTTCAACGTCAATTCCCGCGCATGGTCACCAGCGCAGGCCAGCCGAAGCTCCACCGTCGATATTTGCAGATCATTTCCACCCGCCATCGCACAATAGAAGCAATCGGCAGGGCGGGGCTTTTACTGATCTCTGATCTCTGACCCCTGATCTCTGAAACACC
>JBAVYF010000278.1:0-1685 GCA_049698655.1 Occallatibacter sp.
ACAAATTACGGGCTTCTCCGACTCGGATATGTCGAGAATTATAATGACCATTTGGTCGCGTGGACGTGCCGCAATCTCCTGGAACTCACGGTCTTTACAGAATATGTGCTGAAATCCGGGGCCAACGGACAACGTTTCGTACAGGATAGGCTCATCGACGGATGTGACATCATAACTTCTCTGAGGGACCTCGAACGCCACCACGATCCGCATTCGGACACGGCACTACTTGACCAATGGCTTGTTGCAATGCAAAACCAGATGGTCGCTGAAGCTGTTATCGCCAAGAAATACCTTTCAACAAACACGATTGCAGACACGGTGGGCATGAAAGCGGAGTACGCAGCCATGAACAAGGTCTGCTCCAAATTGGTTCATCCAACGTCATATTCTGTGCTGGCGATTAACAAAGGTACAAATAGCTTCCCTCAAGCGCGTGAAATTCTGTTTGCGTGTGGAGTCGGATACATGAGCCAAATGTATTTGGCGGTCAACTCGCATAACGCTAAACAGGGTATGAGACCGAATCCATAGGGCAGTTGGCGGGGGCCGTTACTTCGGAACCAGAGAAACCACGAACCCCATGCGAGCGAAAAGCGCGTCCGCCGCACCGCAGGGGCCTCCCGGAGGGAGAGCGTGAAAATAGCCCAGGGTGAAACCCCGGGTTAGCATACCCTAAATGGCGCCGCCGTCCCGTAGGGCCGGCGCGAAACATTCTAGATATTGGAGCTGAGTCAATACGTATCCTCGCGCCGCAGCCCACAATACAGCAGCACCACCTCGCGCTCCTCAATGTCGTAGCGAAAACGGAATCTTCCCGAGCGAAGCCGATACTGGCCTTCTCCCGCCGGAACCACTTGCAGCTTCTTGATCGGGTACATTCTGCTCTTGTTGTGCGGGTCCATGGAGAGAATCGCGATTGTCTCTTCAAACCGCTCCATAAGCCCGGGATGCCTGAGCGCCAGCTTCTTCAACAGCCGGTCGAAGTGCGCGGTGGTAAGGACGGTAAACGCTGGCTCGTTCATAGGGAGACTACGCCGTCTTGCGGACGGCGCTTCGCTTCAGTTCAGTCAGCAGAGCACCGGCGGGACGGGTCTTGCCGGAGGCGCGGTCCTTGCGGCTGGCCGCAATCGAGGCCTTGACCCTGGGGTTGCGCAGTTCGAGATAATCTTCCAGCTCATCCGCCGACAGGATGCCGATGACGGGAATCCCGTCCTTTTCCAGGATGAAGTATTCGTTGTTGTTATGCGCCCGCCGGGCGATCTGGCCGAGATTGATGCGCGCCTTGGTAATGGGAAGCCGGTTGATAGTGTTCATTGATGGATATTGATTAACCTCAATCAAAGTATAGCATACACTCCATGAAAAATCCCTTCTTGCCTACAAACTGGTTGATGCTAACCTGTTGATAGCGTGGTTTCGTCGGCCTCCGCCGTTGATTCCACAAGTGGCCCCGTAGCTCAGGTGGCCCCGGCCCGCAAGGGCCGAACGAGAGAAGTCCAGCAGTTTCCTGAAACTGCTGCGTACAATTTGCATAATGGCCCCGTAGCTCAGGTGGATAGAGCAGCAGTTTCCTAAACTGCGTGTCGGAAGTTCGAGTCTTCCCGGGGTCACCATTCTTTCTCCTGCATTGTCTGTGCTTCCCGTCCGCCGCCACGGCTAATCCCGCTTAACCGACTCCCGTG
>JBAVYF010000279.1:0-2621 GCA_049698655.1 Occallatibacter sp.
AAGCTCTACACCAAGGAGACTCCGCTCTTCGAGCACTTCGGCATTCAGGAAGAAATCACCAAGGCCCTCAACTCCAAGGTCTGGCTCAAGAGCGGCGGCTCCATCGTCATCAACCAGACCGAGGCTCTGGTGGCCATCGACATCAACACCGGCAAGTACGTCGGCAAGTCGGCGCGCCTTGAGGACACCATTCTCAAGACCAACCTTGACGCCGTCCCCGAGATCGTCCGCCAGATTCGCCTGCGCGACCTCGGAGGCATCATCGTCATCGACTTCATCGACATGGACGACCGCAAGAACCGCTACAAGGTGATGGCCGCCCTGGAAGAAGCCCTCAAGGCCGACCGCGCCCCAACCAAGGTTCTGCAGTTCAACGACTTTGGCCTGGTCGCCATCACCCGCAAGCGCGTCAAGCAATCTCTTGAACGGACCCTCTCGGTTCCCTGCCCCACCTGCCAGGCCACCGGCATGGTCAAGAGCCCGACGACGGTCTGCAACGAGATCTACACCGAGTTGCGCAAGATGAAGAAGCACTTCGAGAACGCCGACGTTCTCCTGCGCGTCAACCCGGAAACGGTCAAGGTCCTCAAATCCAACAACGCAAGTTGGCTCAACGAATTCGAAGAGCTGACCGGCAAAAACATCCTCATCAAAAGCGACGTTACCCTGCATCCCGAGCAATTCGACATCCAGGGCTGAGCGCCACAACCCGATACAACATCAAAGGCCGGAGCATCGCTCCGGCCTTTGATGTTGGTCGCATGTTCAAGATCAACCTATCTATCGAATTACATGAATCGGCACACCCAGCTTCAGGTTTCTCCATAGCTGTTCGGTGGTGTAGACCGGCGCCTTCAGCGCAATCGCCAAAGCAAGGCACGATCGATCTCCCAAAGACAGCCCATACTTCTCCGTCTTCGCAATCAAGCCTCCGGCAATCTTCGCTTGCTCACTGGTGAAGGGTTCCACGGCACTGACGGTAGAAAGAGCAGCCGCCCAGGCTTTGTCTGGATCATTACTCATTTTGACGAGTTTGGATTGAACTTCTGCAAGATTGACCGTGCTGACTACAGCATTTTGCCGGATCTCAACCGTCAGGTTTTCCGCGCCTCGTTCGTGTTGAAGCAAGGCAAGCATGGCAGAAGCATCGAAGACAACCTCATTCATGCTTGGCCGCCTCGCGCCGCTCCGCGCTCAACTCGTCAGCAAGGCTGACTCCCTCCGGCACGTAGCGCCGAACCCACTTCTGCGCGCGCCGAAGGCGGCTTTCCATCGTCGCGATGCGCAGTTCGCCGTCTACCACGTGCAAATCCAGCACACCTCCCTCGGTGATTCCCAACGACTTCCGCATAGCAGCAGGAATGACGAAACTGCCTTTTGCACTCATGCGCGCCCGAGTCCGAAGTTCCGCAACCTCCGCGCGTTTCGCACGACCTTTGAGTCCCGAGTCTTCCGCAAGCGCCGAAGCTCCCATAATTCCCACCTCGCTCCATTGGTGACACTATTATGCGCTAGTGGCACAAATTAAACAAGTGGCACTACCGCCTCCTGGTGCCCCAGAGCCTGCCTTGAACATGCCGAAGGGTTCCGGCAGTGAGACCCGGGAATTCGCTGACTGGCTGGCTCGCTGCTCCTACCTGCTGCTCGGCGGCGACATCTTGCCGGCGATTGCCTGGAATTTGCTCCAATTCTGTTCTATGAGCGTGGCATTTTCCGGGGTAATCACGTTCGCAGGGTAAGTCTTGATGAAGCCCTGTTTCTTCATTCCCACGAACCCCACGTCGTTGATGATTGCGCCGGTTATGACAATCCACTCTCGCGTAGCCAGCCCGTTGGCGCGAATGATCGCGGTAACCTGGGGAAAGTTCGTATCGATGTTCCTGGCTTGTTGGGTGATCGGCAGGTTGCCTGCGGTTGAGGCATCCATCTTAGCCTTCATGCCGGGCGTGGCTGCAGTCATCTTGTTGATGCTGTCCATGGCCGCGGCAGCCTTCTCTGCCTTGTCCAATGTCAGAAGGTAGTGGCGAACCTCAAGGACATCGGGATTGTCATTTGCCGGACTGCCTGCACCAGTTGCGCCTATTGCCGCCGTTGCCAGCGACACCATCGCAACGCCGGCGAGTAAAGAGAGTGCTTCACGCCATTTCATTTGCTTTCGACCTCAGTTTTTGGAGTTTTTTAGGAACCAATTAGCGGAGTCTACAGCGGGCCAGTATACGTTGGCAAGCTCCTTCCGTCCCCGGTTATGGCCTGCTTGCCGTCCGACAGAATCCCCAGCGCCTGTACGTGAATCAGCAGGTTGGCGGCCGCCAATAACCCAATTCTCAAGCAATCGATCCGGCAACTCATCGGCCGCCTCTGCCCCGCATCCCAGGCCTGACGCCGAAATCCATTCATCCCTTTATTCAACCCTGTGAACTGATTCTGCCTGAACTTTGGCTATTTATATGCAAACTTTCACCTCCAATTCCACACCCTCAAAGCAGGCAAACCGCCCTATTAAGTTCGCTTCCTGGGTCAGCAAATCACTTTTTCGCACCTCCGCGAACCAACCTTTGCCCCCTGAAATCCCACTGCGCAAGCAAACCGCTGGCCCCTCAAACTCACCCACCGTGCAAAAC
>JBAVYF010000280.1:0-13644 GCA_049698655.1 Occallatibacter sp.
CCGTAGCCGATGGCAGGAATGTCCAGCGTGGCCAGTGAATCCATGAAGCAGGAGGCGAGACGGCCCAGGCCGCCGTTGCCCAACCCCGGCTCCTCTTCCTGCTCAATCAGGACATTCAGATCCAGGCCCAACTGCTTCATCGCCTGTTCGGTTTCGCCATAGATGCCCAGGTTGATCAGGTTGTTCGCCAAGTGCGGGCCGGTCAAAAACTCCGCCGAGAGGTAGCAGACCACGCGCACATCCTGCGCCTGGTAGTTTTTCACGGTTTGAATCCACCGCTCCACCAGCCGGTCGCGCACGGTGTGCGCCAGCGCCATGTACAGGTCATTCACCGTCGCCCGCTCCACGCTCCGGCCCTGCACAAAGAACAGGTTGTCCAAAAACGACTGGGCCAGCGCCTCGACGTCCAACGCGGTTCTCTGGCCCTTGGGTGAGCCGGCTTGCGGCAGCATCGTGGTTGTGGTCTCGGTCATCGTATCCCTCGTGGTCCCGACAGGCGGACAGTTCCCTCGAATTGAGAGCCGTGTCTCCAACATAAGGTCCGGCGCGCCTGGCTGCGATGATAAATCGTCCCACGGCGAGACGCTATGTTGTGATTGGTTCAATTTGGAAGCCGCAATGCCGTTTTGGGGCCAGGAAAACCCGCGAAATTCCGGCCTCGACAGGTATACAATCTTCTCGACCCCACGGAGCTTCGACTGATATGAACAAACGCAAAATGCTGTTCGGCCTGTTGCTTTTCTGCATCGGAGGATTGGCTGTCTACGGCCAACCCTCACCTCTTAAGGTCGAGATAAAACCTGCGCAGACCGTGGTTAAGAACAATGAGGTGTTTTCAGTCGATACCACGATTCGCAATACCAGCAGCGCAGAGCAATCGTTGCAGGTTTTGTACTGCTGTTACTCAACCCAGTGGACTGCGGATAACCCTCTTGTTCATGTGGACTGTGCTGAGTCATGTATGCACAATTTCCCACATAAGACGAAACTCAAGCCCGGCGATGCGTATGAAAAGACAGTGCTGGTCAGAGTTGCGCTTGCTGCTGGTAAAGGTCAATCTGAAACGGTTACCTTCCGACTTGGATTCGAAGACCCGACTTACGGGACAGTGACGACTTACAGGGGGGTGAGCAGGATGTGGATTCCTCCTAGGTGGAGCAATGCTGTGACCGTCAGCGTCACGAGATAATCAAATCGAGCCAATGATCTACTCCGGGAGCTTTGACTAGCATGTACAAAAGTAGAGAGTTGCTCATTACGCTGCTGTTTTGCATCGCCGGATTGGCCGGGTGCGGCCATTTCGGCAGCCATCACCCGGACTATGCTCGTGACAATCTTAAGCTTTCACCCTTGAAGGCCGAGATAGCGCTAGCACGGGAGACAGTCATAAACGACGAAATTTTTTTCGTGAATACTACACTTCGCAACACCGGAAGCAATGTGTGGGATCTGGGGGGTGGGTGCGGGTTTTTAAACCAATGGACCTCGGATAGTCCTTCGATCCTCGTTATCGGAGAAGCGTGTTTCAGCGAGAAAAATATCCACAACATGGAAGTCAGACTTAAGCCCGGCGAAACGTATGAAAGAGCAGTCCCAGTCCGAGTACATCTTGCGGCTGATGGGGATCAACATGAATCGGTTACCTTCCGATTGCGATTCAATGACCCGACTTTCAACCTACATCCGGAGGTTCCACCGGTTTGGAGTAATGCGGTGACGGTCAACGTCACGCGATAATCAACTTCAGCCGTGTGCCTCAAGCCTTGATTCTGTGACCTGGGATGCCGTCTCCGCATGAGCCGCAGGCCTCCGCTCCTTAGCCTAGTGCGATAAGCTGGTGTTTGCCTATCAACAAGGAGCAAACGAACGATGAACGTGGTTCTGGGAATTGATGGCGGAGGGACGCATACCCGCGCCTCCATCGTTGCAGGTGAACAGGTACTGGCCCGCGCGGAGAGCGGTTCCATCAAGCGGTTGCGGGTGGGCGCGAAGGCATCCGAGGCCAACCTGCGGGCGCTGCTGAAAGAGGTTTACGCAAAGGCCGGCGTGACGGCTGTGCGCGCCGCCTCGGTGGGCGTGGCCTCGGCTTCCATGCCCGGCGTCAAGGAGTGGATCACCGTTGTATTACAGGATTTTGGGACCGAGCGCTCGGAGGTCGTCGGCGACGAGGTAATCGCCCTCGATGCGGCCTTCCACGGGGGCCCGGGAATCCTGCAGATTGCCGGCACCGGCTCCAACACCGTTGGCCGCGCGCCCGACGGCAGCCGGGAGAGCGCCGGCGGCTGGAGTTCGCGGTTGGGCGATGAGGGTTCCGGCTACTGGATCGGGGTCAACAGCCTGCGCTGGGCACTCCATGCGCATGACCACGAGGAGCCAACGCAAATCCTTGAAAAAGTGGGCGAAATCTGGGGCACGCCCAACCTGCGAGACTTGATCAACCTGGGCGACAGCACGCCGGGACCGGATTTTGCTGCGCTGGCGCCGGCCATCAGCGAGCTGGCCCAGGCCGGCGACCCGGTTGCTCAGGCGGTTCTAGCCCAGGCAGCGGCCGATCTGGTCGAGTTTGTGTTGCTGGTGCGCGCCAAGCTGCGCCGCAAGCACGCGATTGCCGGCGAGGTTCCGGTGGCCTGGACCGGCGGCGTCATCGAGCATATGCCGTTGGTGCGCGAGGCTTTTTTTGCCGGACTGAAAGCTGCCGCGCCAGAGATGCCGGTGAACAGGGAGCAGGTGGTCTCTCTCGATGGCGCTTTGTGGAGGGCGCAACGGCTTGCCGAGACCGCCGGTTAGAGGACCGGCTGGCCGTTCACAACTGACCCGACCAGTTTCCCCGCCCGATCCACGGCCACAAGGTTGGCTGGCTGTCCCACCGCGACCGAACCAGCCTGATCGCCCAGGCCGGTCATGGCTGCCGGGTTGACGGTTAACAACCGTAAAGCCTGCTCCAGAGGCGCTCCGGTGAAATCCATGAAATTGGCGAGGGCGCGGTCGAGCGTGAGCACGCTGCCGGCCAGGACGCCGCCGGCAGTGGCTCTACCGTTGGCAACCTGCACCGCAAATCCGCCCAACTGGTACTCGCCGTCGGGCATGCCTGAAGCACTTATTGCGTCGGTCACCAGAATGGCCCGCTCCGGCCCTTTGGCCCTCCACCACAGCTTCACCATCTCCGGAGCGGTGTGGATGCCGTCGCAGATCATCTCGGCAAAGAGCGCGTCGCAGGTGAGAACCGTGCCCAGGATGCCCGGCTCGCGATGGTGCAGTTGACGCATGGCGTTGAAGGTATGGGTCGCGCTGACGGCTCCGGCGTCGATTGCAGCGCGGGTTTCGGCGGCGGTGGCGTTGGAGTGGCCCAGAGAGACGCGGACTCCGCGGCCGGTTGCGTGCGCGGTCAGCTCGGCAGCGCCGGGCAACTCGGGAGCAAGCGTCATCAGGCGGATGCGGCCTTCAGCGGCCTCGAAGAGCCGGTCAAAGGTGGCAATATCGGGCGCAAGCAGGTGTTCCTCAGGCTGCACGCCGCGCTTGGTGTGGGAAAGAAACGGGCCTTCCAGATGAATGCCGATGGGGTGCGCTCGGCCCCCGGCCGACGGCTGTGCCAGCAGCTTTGCCAGCCTGGAGAGCGAGCGCAGGGTCGCATCCAGCGGCGCTGTGACCGTAGTGGCCAGAAAGCTGCCGGTGCCACTCGTGGCCAGAAAGCTGCCCATGGCGTCGAGCGCTTCCGACGTGGCCTCCATTACGTCGTGGCCCATGGCCCCGTGAATGTGCACGTCGAAAAACGCCGGCGCCAGCGTTGCGCCGGGGAAGTCGAGATGGCGGGCCTCGCCGGGCAAATCGCTGGCCGCGCGTGTGGAGATGGAGGCAATCCGGCCATCTTCGATCAACACCATCGGGCGTTCGAGCAGCCCGGTTCCATCCCAAAGCCGCTCCGCTGTGAGCACAGTACGCATATTGTTGATTATTGCAGGCGTCACGGCCTCCAGATCAACCGCTTCCGCATTCGTGCGTCCGTGAGCGGAGCGGAGCCCTAGTGGATCAGCGTTGTGCGGTCCGGCGCAAGCGCGCCGTTCTGCGGATGTACCGCTTTGAACTCCGCCTGCGCGGCTGCCAACTCCGCGCGGCAGGCCGTCAACTGCGCCGAGAGGTGCGCAAACTGCGACTCCAGATGAAGGCGCAGCTCTTCGATTGCCTGTTCAAGCCGGTCGTTGGCGGCAATTTGCTCTGTCTGACTCACTTGCACACTCTTCAGATTGGGCAGGATAACGTCGCGAAGAAGCCGCGTAAGGGGATCAAGAGTTTCATTCATAAAGAAAGTTTAAGGGCAAACCGGGAAAAACGCCTGATTACGGATGTCCGGCCATTGGTAACGAGCGGCTGATTCCCTTGCTGGAGCAATACCTCCGGCAATTCCGTGTGACCGCAACACAACTGTAAAGCGCGAGCGGCTCCGGCTTTGCTAGAGTTTGGGTATGCACACTTCGGCGCGGTTGGCGGTTTCTTTTGTAGCCCTTCTTCTTGGGGCTGGGGTTCTTGCGGCGCAGACGATTGATCTGCCCAGCAGCAAGCAGTTGATCGGCGAGATTCCGGGGCATCCGCAGCGGCTGAACAGCTTGCCCATCTCCATGGCCGTCTCGCCGGACAGTCGTTATGTGGTCATGGTGAACGCCGGCTATGGCACCTTTGAATCGCAATATGAGCAATCGCTGGCGGTGCTCGATACTCAGACCGGCGCGCTGACCGATTTCCCCGACCCTCGCACGGTGGTGAAGGCCCGCCAGACGCTCTACTCCGGTCTGGCCTTCAGCCGCGACGGAAGCCGCATCTACGCCAGCATGGCCTCGCTCACTGACCCGCTCGGCAACGGCAAAGACGCAACAGGCAGCGGCATTTTAGTTTACCGCTTCGCCGGCGGAAAGATCACGCCGGAGCGTTTGGTTCATCTGCCGCTCCAGCAGCTCGCTCTGGGAAGAATGACGCGCCTGATCGGCGAATGGTCGGGTGACAAGGGCGTGCCGTACCCCGCGGCAATTGCGGTCATTGGCGCCGCTGGTACTGAGAAGCTGCTGGTCGCCGAGAATCTCTCCGACGACGTTCTGCTCCTCGATGCCGCCAGCGGCAAAATCGAAAAGCGTTTCGATCTTTCCGAAAGCGATGCCGTGCCGGGAACCTACCCCGTTGCCCTGGCGGTCTCCAGGGACGGCGCGCGCGCCTTTGTCGCATTGTGGAACGCTTCGGAGATCGTCGAGCTCGATCTGGCGAAGGAAGCCGTTGGGCGCACGCTGCCCCTGCTCAAGCCCGATAGCGCTGTCGCGCCGGGCACGCACCCATGCGCCTTCGAGTTCTCGCCCGATGGCCGGACCCTCTACGTCGCTCTGGCTAACCGCGATGCCGTTGCCGCCGTGAACGTGTCTGGCGGCCAGCTCTCAGTGAAGGGCTACTTCGATACCCGTCTGCCGGCACAGAGTTACTTTGGCGCCGAGCCGGTGGCGCTCGCCGTCAACGCCAGCGGCAGCCGCCTCTATGTTGCCAACATGGCCAGCGACGCCGTTGCAGTCATCGATACGAGAAAGCTGACCGCGAAGGCCGCCAAGGAAGGCATGGTCGAGCCCATCGGATTTGTGCCTACCGAGTGGATGCCGATGTCCATGGCTTTCCTTCCCTCATCTTCCGGCGGCAAGCTCTATCTCGCTACCGCAAAAGGGAAGGGCACCGGGCCGAACAACTTTCCCCAGCGCCCCGTCGAGGCCCTGAAGTATCCCCCCATCATGAGGCCATTCTCTTACATCGCATCCATTCTCTATGGCTCGCTGGCCACCCTCGACGCGGCGGAGATTGAGAAGAACCTGCCGCAGTGGACCAGCGTGGTAATCGCCTCCAACCGCATGAAAGCAGCCGAGGAGAAGGTTACCTTTGCCGGCGGAGCGCAAGGCCGCATCCGACACGTGATCTACATCATCAAGGAAAACCGCACCTACGATCAGATTCTGGGAGATCTCGAGAAGGATGGAAAGCCGGTGGGCAATGGCGACCCTAAAATGACGATGTTCGGCGAAGGGATCACGCCCAACCAGCATAAGCTCGCCCTGCAATTCGGCGTGCTCGACAACTTCTTCGATTCCGGCGAAGTCTCCGGCGACGGCCATGTCTGGTCCACGGCCGGCATCGGCACCGACTATCTGGAAAAAACCTGGCCGCAGAGTTATCGCGGCAGCCAGCGAACCTACGACTACGAGGGCGCGGTAGCCAACAACTATCCGCTGCTGCAAAAGATTCCCGATGTAACCGATCCGGCCAGCGGTTTTATTTGGGGCAATCTGGCCGCGCACGGCAAAACTTACTACCACTTCGGCGAGTACATCTCCACCACCTTTTGCAATGAAGCGCGCGTCGCCGATCCGCAGATGGGGCCGTTGATGCAAGGCCGCGACTGCACGCATAAAGCCATTGCGCCGGGCGAGACATTCCCCGCGGAGTGGGGCGGCGGCGTTAACAAGTGGCCCTGGCCCGTCCCGCTGATAGCCGCCAATGTCGCCACCAAGCCGGAGCTCGTCGGCCATTTTGCCCAGGAGACGCCGGACTTCAACCTGATGGTCCCCGACCAGGTGCGTGCCGAAGTTTTCCTGCGCCATCTGCAAGGCTGGGTCGCCGATAAAAATCAGGGCAGAGACACCATGCCGCAGTTCATCCTGATGCGGCTGCCCAACGACCACACCGCCGGAACCCGGCCCGGTGGACCCACGCCGAAGTCATCGGTCGCCGATAACGACCTCGCGCTCGGAAGGGTAGTCGAAGCCGTCTCGCACTCTCCGTTCTGGGATGATACGGCGTTCTTCATCCTCGAAGACGATGCGCAGAGCGGCGGCGACCACGTGGACGCGCACCGCAGCACCGCTCTGGTCATCAGCAAATATTCTCCGCGCGGTCCCGCCGGCGCGCCTTTTGTCGACAGCCGCTTCTACTCCACCGTGAGCGTCATTCGCACCATGGACTCGCTGCTCGGCCTGCCGCCCATGAATAACAACGACGCCTTCAGCTCGCTGATCTCGACGCTGTTTACCGGCCCCGGCGACCAGCCGGCTTTTGTGGCCGACTACGGGAACCGCGACAACGGCCTCATCTACACCCCCAACGCCAAAACGGCAGCGGGAGCCAGGGAGAGCATGAAGATGGACTTCAGCCATGCCGACCGCGCACCGGCCGAAAAGCTCAACATCATTCTCTGGAAAGACGTCATGGGCGACGCGCCGGTGCCTGCCATGCTGAAAGTGCATAGCAAGAAAGCCGCCAAGGACGATGACGATTAGTGGCGCAGTTTTTATGCCACAGCAGCCCCGTGCCCCATCCTTGCGAGTTTTTGTTTTTGCCGCTAGGGTGGGATACGATGCACCCCCAACCGCCATCTCATCATCTATTAAGCTATGAGTATGACAAAGCGCATCGGCATCCATCTGGGCACGGCGGGCGGGGCATCGAACGCCGTCGAGCGCGCCGCGGAGATCGGCGCAAACACCTTTCAAATTTTTTCCTCCAGCCCGCGCATGTGGCGCGCCCCCAAGATCGACCCCAAACAGGCCGCACGCATGAAGGAGCTGCGCGCCAAGCTCGACGTGGGCCCGCTGGTGATTCACACCAGCTACCTGGTCAACGTATGCAGCCAGACGGATGAGATTCGCGAGAAAAGCGTCGCGGCCTTTCGCGGCGAGATCGAGCGGGCTCTGGCGCTGGGAGCCGAGTACCTGGTGCTGCATCCCGGCTCGTGGAAGGGACTCACCCGCGACGAAGGCCTCAAGCTGGCCGCAGATTCCATCACCCGCGCCATTGACGGCCTGGCCTGGCAGGGAACTCCCTTCCATATCCTCATTGAAAACACGGCGGGCGCGGAATTTTCGCTAGGCGGCAGCTTTGATCAGGTAGCCGAACTGGTTGCGCGGCTCAAAGCCACGGCTCCGGTGGGTGTCTGTCTGGACACCTGCCATACGCACGTCGCCGGCTACGATCTGGTCACCGCAGAGGGCTACGAGCAAACCATCGCCCAGGCCGCCGCGACCGTTGGGCTGGACGCCGTCCGCGTCTGGCACATGAACGACGCCAAGGCCGCGCGTGGCTCCAAGCTCGACCGCCATGAACACATCGGCAAGGGGACCATGGGCCTCGAGCCATTCCGGCGCCTGCTTAACGACAGCCGCTTCGCCCACGCCGCCTTCATCGCCGAAACCCCGGTGGACGAGCCCGGCGACGAAGAGCGGAATGTGAAAGTACTGAAGAGCCTGGTGGAATAACGGCGCCCCTGTGCCGTCACCGCCGGTGGAGCGCGGATTCCGGTGTTTTCCTTCTCGAAAGGCTCAGGTGCGCCCCATGACAACGGTGTGGGGACTCATGGGGATGGGGTGCGCGGTGATACCTCCGAAGCCTGCATCGTTGTACATGGCCGTGAGCTCGCTCAGAGGATAGGCGTCGCCTCCTACCGTGGAGGTCAGCATGGTCATGCTGAAGGCCGCGGGCATGGGTGGGGAGACGCGATCCTCATTGGGCACGAACTCCAGCGTTGCAGCGCGCCCTCCGGGCCGCAGGGCGGCGTGGACCTTCTTCAACAAGCTCACGCAGGTGGGCTTATCGAAGTGGTGCAGGAAGTTGGTCAGCAGCACGGCGTCGTACGGCCCGCCGAAGTTGACCTCAAAGGCGCTACCAGGCAGCATGTCGTAGCGGTCGTGAACGCCAGCCTTGCGAGCATTGTCGAGCGCCACGCGCAGCACAGGCGCCCAGTCCAGCCCCGTGACGCGCGCCTGCGGGTTCTGTTTGGCGATTTCAATGCCGAACAGGCCGTGGCCCGCGGCGATATCCAGCACGCGCATCGGTCCGGTGTATCCCTCCAGCACGACTGCGCCCAGCGGGCCGGCCATGGGAGCCATCATGGGCGCCATGGTTTCCGCAAATTGGACCCAGATCGGATTCTCCGGCTCCACGCTGCCATCGCCCGGCAAGATGGTGCGGCCCGCGCGCACAACATCCGCCAGATGGTTGAACGGCTCAAGCAAGGCCGGGTTACTGAGGAATTGTGCTACGGAGGCTAGGGAAGAAGGCGAGCGGGGATCAAGGAACGCGGCGCTCGACGGGGTATGCCGGTAGTGGCCATCCTCTTTGGCCAGGATGCCATAGATGGTCAGAAAATCGCACAGGATGCGAATGCCTCGCTCGGATGCCGAGCAGTAGCGTGCGATCGAGGCCACATCTCCCGGCCCTTCGCCCACGGCGCGAAAGACATCGAGATCGATCGCCGCTTTTAAGGCCGCGGTGCGCTGATGCGCTTGCAGCACGTCAAAAACCAGGCCCGGAGTTAACGGACCACCGGCAGGATTTCCAGGGTGCATCGAAGACCTCCTCTTCAACCCGGACGGGATTTTCAGGGGAATCCCATGCCGGATTGGCATCAGCATATAACCTAATCTTCTGGCTGGAAATTGTATTGAGCGAACAGCTTGCCGCCTATGTCAATCGCCGAAACCCCGGTGGATGAGCCTGGCGACGAAGTGATGAATGTGAAGGCGCTGCTGGGGCTGGTGGAATGATTTCTTGTCTATTGTACCGTTATACGGTACAATAGGACATAAGGAAAGGACGTTGCATGATCCTCGGATTCCGGGACCGCTGGTTGCGAGAGTTTTTCCTCCACGACCACTCCAGCAGGAGTATCCCGCCGAATCTGGAATCACGGCTCTTCAGAAAGCTGCAATTGCTGGACGATGCGATGTCGGATTCCGACTTGCGTGTGCCGCCGAGCAATCATTTTGAGAAGCTCCGCGGGAATCTCGACGGACGGCATTCCATCCGGGTCAACGAGCAATGGCGGCTCATCTTCCATTGGAACGGCGGCAGAGGAGAAGCTGCTGAGGTTTATCTCGACAATCACAGTTACCGGTGAGAGGTGATTATGCTGAGCACAGAACGCAGACCCGTAAGCGTGGGCGAGATGCTGACAGAGGAGTTTCTGACTCCCATGAATCTGACGCAAGGCGCGCTGGCCGAGGCGATGGGCGTCGAGCGCAAGCTGGTCAACGAGCTCTGCAACGATCGCCGTGCCGTTACCGCCGATACCGCGCTGATGCTGGCGCGTGTCTTCGGCAACTCGCCCGAGTTCTGGCTGAATGTCCAGCGACGCACCGACCTGTGGGAGGCGCTGCATACGCCCAGGCGGCGACAGAGGATTGAACAGGCCAGAGCGTTGCAGGCGGCTGGGTGAACGATAATTGCCCTACGTGTTTCAGTTATTCCCAAACAGGCGCTCACCTACCGTAACCTGTAAGTTTTGCCGTGCGGAACCAGCATCGAAGTATTGTCACTTTCGAAGCGACCCACGATGAGACGATATGGCTTTGGTCTCGGAGGGCCGAAGAACAATCCCATATATTTCAGGTCAAGAGCTGGCGCGACGAATGTCGGCTCAACCGCATCCGAGCTAAACGGTCCATTGAAGACAAGAAGCGTGAATTGATGCGTCGATTTTGTCTTGTCGATCACCACAGCGGCAAAATCGCGGATTCCATCTCCGTTGAAGTCGCCGGTGGCGAAATAGGGATGATAATCCGAAACCGGGCGCCAAATCCCTCCGTCGCCCGCCTTCATTTGCTGAATATCTTCAGCGCAATCGCAATCTTGGTCCGTCGCGGCACGGAATTGCTGATGTTTTGCAAGCCAGTTCGTCAAAGCCTTTTGCTCTTGCGGGGCTAACGTGTGGCCAGCCCAAGCGGGCATAGCAAGCGCAAGGCAAATCAAAGCTGTAAGTGTAAATCGAGAGTAGGGCATATTGGCTCCATTCTTGACCGGAAATCATAGGCCTGTCTAGTGGTATCAGCATTTCACGTCCTTCCCCGTTTACACTAAAAAGGTGATGGCGGAAGAGAACGAACTGCGTTACGACCCGGCGGCAATTGAACCCAAGTGGCAGCGGCGGTGGGCTGCGGACCCAAAACTGTATGCGGCGGAGCCTGCCTCCTGTGGCAAGCCCAAGTACTACGTGCTCGAAATGCTGCCTTATCCCAGCGGCCAGTTGCACATGGGCCACGTACGCAACTACGCGATTGGCGACGCGCTGGCGCGACATATGTGGATGCGCGGCTACAACGTGCTGCATCCGATGGGCTGGGACGCCTTCGGGCTGCCGGCCGAGAATGCCGCGCTCAAGAACAACACCCCTCCGCGCGAATGGACCCTCGCCAACATTGCCGCTATGAAGGTTCAAATGGAGCGGCTGGGACTGGGCTATGACTGGGCGACGGAAATCGCCACCTGCCTGCCCGACTACTACCGCTGGAATCAGTGGTTTTTCCTGCGCATGTACGAGAAAGGCCTTGTTTACCGCAAGAAGAGCAAGGTGAACTGGTGCCCGGAGTGCTGCACCGTGCTGGCCAATGAGCAGGTCGTCGATGGTTGCTGCTGGCGGCACGAAGGGACCAAAGTTGAACAGCGCGACCTGGTGCAGTGGTTCTTCCGCATCACCGCCTACGCGCAGGAGTTGCTCGACGGGCTGGACAAGCTCGACGGCTGGCCGGAAAAAGTCCGCACCATGCAGTGCAACTGGATTGGCCGCAGCGAGGGAACGGATGTTGATTTCTTCTTGGAAGAAATCAACGAGGGACTAGGGACTAGGGAACAGGGACTAGAAAAGACGCGGATACGCGTTTTTACTACGCGGGTGGACACGATTTATGGCGCTACCAGTGTGCAACTGGCGCCACAGCATGAGTTAGTCGCGAAATTTACTGCCGCCGATCCTGCGCTGAAGGCGCAGGTCGATGAGCTGCTGGAGCAGCAGAAGAAGGCGCGAGAGGCGGGCGATCTGGGCGCGATCGAAAAGCACGGCGTTCCGACCGGACGCTTTGCCGTAAACCCCTACAACGGCCAGCGCTTGCCCATCTGGGTGGCCAACTACATCCTGGCCGACTACGGCACCGGCGCCATCATGAGCGTTCCCGGCCACGATGAACGCGACTACGAGTTCGCCACGAAGTACGGGCTGCCCATCGTTGAGGTGATCAAGCCGGCAGGCCCGAACGTGGAGGAGAAACTTCCTTTCCTCTCCGAGGACGGCGTGCTGGTGAACTCCGGCGAATTCACCGGCCACGGTTGCGCCGAGGCGCAGCGCCTTATGCAAGAGGCTGCCGAGCACGGAGCTTTCGGCGAACCGAAGGTAACCTTCCGCCTGAAGGACTGGGGCGTAAGCCGGCAGCGGTACTGGGGTACGCCGATTCCGATGATTTATTGCGAGAATCCGGATTGCATTGAGAAGAGGTTAAGAATAGTAGCGCAGAAATTTGACATTCCAGCGGCAACGCCAGACGATCCGATTCCTGTGCCCGACGAGCAGTTGCCGGTGGTGCTGCCTGCGCAGATTGAGATTACCCAGCAGGGCGGATCGCCGCTGGGGCGTGTGCCGGAGTTCGTCAACGTCACCTGCCCCAAGTGCGGCGGGCCGGCCAGGCGCGAGACCGACACGATGGACACGTTCGTCGATTCCAGTTGGTACTTCTATCGCTATACAGATGCGAAAAATGCGAAGGCGCCATTCGACTCGAAAATCGCGCAGTACTGGTTTCCCATCGATCAGTACATCGGTGGCGTGGAGCACGCGATTCTGCACCTGATCTACTCGCGCTTCTGGACCAAGGTGATGCGCGATCTGGGGCTGGTTGTGAACGACGAGCCGGCGCGGCGGCTCTTCACCCAGGGCATGGTCATCAAAGACGGCGCCAAGATGTCCAAGTCGAAGGGCAACGTGGTCTCGCCTGACGAGATGGTGGCCCGCTACGGTGCCGATGCCACGCGCATGTATGCGTTGTTTGCCGCGCCGCCGGACCGCGATCTGGACTGGCAGGAGGACGGCGTCGCGGGGGTGAGCCGTTTCCTGGCCCGGGTCTGGCGGCTGGCGACGAAGTATGCTCCGCTGGCCCGCGCGGCCGGCGTGGATTCCCACCCATTCCGCATAGATCGCGGAATGGATGGGGCACCTACTCATCAGCCCAGCGGACTTTCACTCAAGCTGCTGCGCAAGCTGCATCAGACTATTGCGAAGATCACGCTGGACTTTGAGGGCCGCTGGCACTTCAACACCTGTGTGGCGGCGATCATGGAGCTGGTCAACGAGATTCAGGCCGCGGATGCGCAACTGGCGGCGGGCGAAGTTCCGGCCCCGGTGATGCGCGAGTTGATGCGAACGCTGGTGCTGCTGTTGGCGCCGTTGGCGCCGTACCTTGCGGCAGAGCTGTGGGAGGAGCTGGGCGAGGAGGGCAACGTTCTGCGCGCCCCCTGGCCGGTAAGCGATCCCGGACTGGCCAGGGAAGACGAGCTGGAGATTCCGGTGCAGATCAACGGCAAGCTGGTGACCGTGGTGCGTGTAGCTGCCGGTGCCGATACAAAAGCCATCGAGACCGTGGCGCTGGCCGACGAGAAAGTGCAGTCGCGGATTGCAGGGAAGACAGTCGTCAAGCAGATTGTGGTTCCGGGCAAGCTGGTGAATCTGGTGGTGAAATAGCATGGCTGCGCCGTTGCGCGGAACACAGACGCTGGTCGGCCAGATGGGCTGGGTTTTCGACCGGCCATTGTTGACCGCTATCGAGGTGGCGTGGCGCTGGATCTTCGGTGTGCCGCTGCTTGTGGTCT
>JBAVYF010000281.1:0-10371 GCA_049698655.1 Occallatibacter sp.
CCTGCGTGGCGCGGAGATAAAAAAGATTGCCGATGGTATCCAGCGCTCCGGTCAGGATGCCGGTGAGCCAGAAACCTTTCCATCGTCCCTTGGGCGGCATGGCCAGGAGAACCAGGAGCAAGGCCACACTGCCCGCGGCGCGGGCCGAGGTGATGGTCCACAGGATGCCGCCGGGGCTGGCCATTTTGAAGAGAATCAACTGCGTGCCAAATCCAATTCCGGCGAGTGCGCCCAGCAGGAGCGCGGCCGCGGGCGTGGTGATCGCTTTGGCTTCAGGGGCCGTCCTTCCGTCAAGAACCGGGCCTGTCGAGTGTTGTGGCTTCCCACCCTTTTCGCAAAAAGCGCGAAAAGGATGGGGCACGACGCATCCTCGTCCGGGCACGGGGCATTTTGCTCCGATTCGTTTCAATAATGCGGATTTCGGCCTACTTTGCGGCACTTACGGTTACACCAGTGGTTCCCTGTAGCTGGACTCAGGGCGGAAGCAATTAAAGTGAAGAGATGAGGGTCGCATCTTCCCCAACTTTCGTTCCGCGGCGGACTTCCCGCTGCCTGGCTGTTCTGCTTTCTCTGCTGATGATGGTGCTGCCGGTGGCGGCGCGATCCGACGGCGGGCAGACACCGGCCGGTTCGGCTTCCGCCAAGACGCACAAAGCGTCTCCCAAGCCATCGCCGAAGCCAAAGCAAAAGACAAAGACGCCGGCCAAAACCGGCACGAAGCCTGCAAGCCGTACAAGCAAAGCGGCCGGCAACAAACCCACACGGCGGACAAGCAAGGCGGCACGTCGCGCGCGGACGGCGCGCATCAAGCTGGCCTTTGTGGCTTCAACCGAGTTGCGGCCCATGGCTCAGCAGCTAGCCACAATGCGCACGCCGGCGGCTTACGCGGGCGTAACCCAATATGCGCATCGGCATAGCGGCGAGGCCGCGGCGGCGGCTTATCTCGCGCTGGGACATGCGTACCTGCTGGACAAGCGGTACGCGGAGGCGGTAGCCGAGTTTCGCCTTGCGCGGAAGGCGGGCGCTGAGCTGGCCGACTACGCCGACTTTCTGGCCGCGCGCGCGAACCATGAGGCGGGCAATGAAGCGGCAGCCGAGGAGTTGCTGCATGGGTTCACAGAGCGCTACCCGGACAGCATCTTTGTTGCCCAAACGCCGGAGCTGGAAGCCGATACGTTGCTGGGCTTGAAGGACGCGGCCGGCGCGCGGCGGGTGCTGGCGGTTACGGCCGGAACAGCCGCAGCGAACCGTCCCGGCTACCAGCTTGCTGAAGCGCAGGTGGCCTTTGCACTGGGGCAGGCCGAGGCGGCGGAGGGCCTCTACAAGAGGCTTCTGCTGGGCCACCCGCTCAGTTCCGAGGCGGAGATTGCGAGGGCGAAGCTCACCTCGATGGGCGCGGAGACCAGCCTGAGCACGGCCGAGTTGCGCAGCCTGGGCGACGCCTACTACAACGCCGGCCATTACGCCGAAGCGAGCGCGCAATACCACGCGCTGGCCCGGCAATCGAGCCTCGACGCCGGGAGCCGTTCGGGCTTTGCCGTAGCCGCCGCGGCCTGCGACCTGAAGCTGAAGCGGCTGACCACCGCTCAGGCCGAAGCGCTGCCCGACACACACGACGAGAATGGCGCGCGGCGGCTCTACCTGTTGATGGAACTGGCCAGGAACCGCGATGACCTGGTCGAGCAGAAACGCATCGTGGCGGAGATGGAGTCCCGCTTCCCGCAGAGTCCCTGGCTGGCAGAGGCGCTCTATGACACTGGCAACACATATATGCTGCGGCACGAGTATGCGACGGCGGTTGAGTATTACAGCTATTTGGCTACGCACTTTCCCACCAGCAAGAACGCCGCGACGGCGCACTGGCGGGCGGGCTGGCTGAGTTACCGGCAGGGGCTTTATGCCGATGCAGCGCGCCTCTTCGACGAGCAGATCCGGCTTTATCCCAGCGCAAAGGAAACAGTGAGCGCCCTCTACTGGCGCGGACGTTTGTATGAGACGCAGGAGCACAAGCCGGCCCAGGCAGCGGCAAATTATCGTGCGATCATCCGCGCCTACCAACACTATTTTTATGCACAGATGGCTCACCAGCGGCTGGCCGCGATGGGCAATTCGCAGACAGGAGCCCAGCCAGCGCCGCAGCCGCAATTGGACAGCTTCCAGCCCCCGCCCGTGCCGCCGCTCGAGGAGAGCTTCCCCGCCGACAGCCCGCACCTGGCTAAGGCGCGCCTGCTGGCCAACGCAGGGTTGAACGAATACATCGCGCAGGAGATTGCCGCCGACCCGGACTCTGCCTCATGGAGCGCACTGGCCGAAGCACAGATTTATTCATCCTATGGCGAGAGCTTTCGCGCCATGCGCGCGGTGAAGCGGGCACTGCCCGCTGCCGCTACGGCCTCCATCCAATCCATACCGCTGGCCTACTGGCGAATTCTCTTCCCTGAGCCGTGGTGGGAGACGATCAGGACAGAGTCGGCTAAAAACAATCTCGATCCGTATCTAGTGGCCGGGCTGATTCGCCAGGAGTCGGAGTTCAACCCTTCGGCCGTCTCCCGCGCCAACGCCTGCGGACTGATGCAGTTGCTGCCGGTGGTGGGCAAGAAGCTGGCGCGCGAAGAGGGGATGCAGCATTTTCAGAACTTCCAGCTATTTGATCCGGCCACCAACATCCGCCTCGGAACCCGCTACCTGCGCCAGACCCTGGACAAATTCGGAGGGGTGACCGAATATGCGCTGGCCGCATACGACGCCGGCGATAATCGCGTGGCTGACTGGCAGGCCGGCGGACCTTACCAGGGCATTGACGAATTTGTTGAATCGATTCCCTTCACCGAGACTCGCGAGTATGTCGAGAGCATCCTGCGCAACATCGAAATGTACAAAGCAATCGATGCGTTTGCCGCTTCGCGGGGCAAGACGGCTGCGGGTGGGGGACGATAGAAAGCCCTTTCCCGCGCAGGGGACTGGGAACCCGCTTCGATACTTCCCGCTTTCGATTCCAGTTGACTTCAACGGCCCCCTACACCCACACTGATTCTGACCGGAGGAGTCCAAGCCTCCGAGATGCCATTCGCAGTCTGCTTGTTGTTGCAAAACAGTGCCGGCCTATTTTTTCGGATACGGCGCTGTTACCTCAACCAACCGGAGGGCAGCATGTCAGCCGATTTGCAGTTTCTGGAAGAATGGATTCCCGAAAGAATGGACCCCGGAACGGTTTTTGTACTGGAAAACCATTCCAATCTAGGTCACGCGCAAAACCCCTTCGTTGCCGTCATGTCGTGCCCGCGTTGCGCGACCATCGGACTCATCACGCGCCGCCAACTGTGCGGCGGCGAGCCGATGATCTGCGGCGGCGACCTTTGCTCGGCCGAGTACCGGCTGGATGGCGAGGCGATCAACTTTCGCAAGACCCAGTAAGCGCCCGCTTTAGAAACACGGGCGTCAAAGCCGAGTGATTCACATCACGAAGGACACTGCGCGCTCAGGCTATGGCACTGAGGAAAGTCGATGTGTGCGCCAGCTCACCGACACGGTCCTTGAATCGGATTACCATTGGAAATGGATAACTGAAGTTGATGCAAATGTGAGGAAGTAGTAAATGCCCCGCATCGTTGAGATAACAGAACTGGCGCTTCGAGATGCGCATCAGAGTTTGCTTGCCACCCGCATGGCGCTGGACGACATGATTCCGGCCTGCGAAGAGATCGACAATGCCGGTTACTGGTCGGTGGAATGCTGGGGGGGCGCAACCTTCGATTCCTGTATCCGCTTCCTGAATGAGGATCCGTGGGAGCGGCTGCGCACGCTGCGCAAGCTGTTGCCCAAGAGCCGGCTGCAGATGTTGCTGCGCGGCCAGAACCTGCTGGGATACCGGCACTATGAAGACGGGGTTGTGGAGCGGTTTGTGGAGAAATCCGCCGCCAACGGGATCGACGTCTTCCGCATCTTCGACGCGCTCAATGACGTGCGCAACCTGAAAACCAGCATCAATGCGGTGAAAAAGACAGGCAAGCACGCGCAAGGAGCGATTTCTTACACCATCAGCCCCCTGCACACTATTGAAGCATTTGCCGAGATGGCCGCTGAATTGCGGGAGATGGGATGCGACTCGATTTGCATCAAGGACATGGCCGGCCTGCTGAAGCCGCAGCCCGCATACGATCTGGTGAAAGCCATCAAGCAGAAGTGCGGGAGCGAAACGCTGGTTCAAGTTCACGCTCACGCCACGACCGGTGTAACTATGGTCTCTCTGATGAAGGCCATCGAGGCGGGATGCGACATCGTGGATACCGCGGTCAGTTCCCTGTCGTTGGGGCCGGGACACAACCCAACGGAAAGCCTGATCGAATTGCTGGAAGGGACCGGGTACGAGACGCGCATCGACAAGGAACGTGTTCTGCGCGTGTCGAACCACTTCGCTTCCATCCGCCCGCGCTATCGCGAGTTCTTCTGCGAAAATACCGGCGTGGATACGGAGATATTCAAGAGCCAGATTCCGGGCGGAATGATCTCTAACATGGAAAGCCAGCTCAGAGGACAGGGTGCGGGCGACCGGCTGCAGGAAGTCCTTGAGGAAGTTCCCAACGTGCGCAAGGATGCCGGCTATCCGCCGCTTGTCACTCCTTCGAGCCAGATCGTGGGTTCGCAGGCTGTCTTCAATGTCCTCATGGGAAAGTACAAAGTGATAACCGGGGAGTTTGCCGACCTGATGCTGGGTTACTACGGAAGCACGATCGGCGCAAAAGATCCCGAGGTGCTGAAGCAGGCCGAGGTACATGCGAAGAAGCCGGCAATTACAGCGCGTCCCGCCGACCTGCTCAAGCCGGAGTGGGAGAGCCTGAGCGCCGCGGCTCATGCCTTGAACGGATCGAATGGCAGCGATGAGGACGTGCTGACCTATGCAATGTTCCCGCAGGTAGCGCCCAAGTTTTTCGAGAGCCGCGCCCAGGGCCGCAAGAATCTTGGTCGGGACCCAGGCAAGGCCCCGTCGAACAAGGAGCAAGCCGCGAAAGCTCCCTCAGAGGCTGGCGGCGGGCCTGCGTTGAACGCCCCAGTGAACTATGTCATTACGCTGAACGGCAAAGAGCACCGTGTAACCGTGGCTCCGGTGAAATAGAACAAAGTTGTGCCGACAAGTGCAGGAGCAAGGGATGTCTAAGCAAGCGAAGAATCAGAAGAAGACCATGGCCGAAAAGGTTTCCGAACTCCGCGCGAAACGCGCAGCGCTCGAACTCGGCGGCGGCCAGGAGCGCATAGGGAAACAGCACGCGTCTGGAAAGCTGACGGCGCGGGAACGGATTGCAAGGCTGGTGGACCCAGGCAGCTTCCAGGAGATCGGGCTATTTGCCCTGCATCGCGCCACCTATTTTGGGATGGCCGGAAAAGAGATGCCTGCCGATGGGGTGGTGACGGGTTGCGCGAACATAGACGGGCGCCTGGTGCATCTTGCCAGCCAGGATTTTACCGTCGGAGGCGGATCTGCCGGCGAGACGCACAACGACAAGGTTGTGGACATGATGCGCCTGTCTCTCAAGACGGGGAGCCCTTTCGTCTTCATCAACGACTCCGGCGGCGCGCGCGTTCAGGAGGGCATTGACAGCCTGGCCGGATATGCCCGCGTGTTTTACAACAATGTCATGCTCTCCGGAACGGTGCCGCAGATTTCCCTGGTTTGCGGACCATGCGCGGGGGGCGCTGTCTACAGCCCGGCGCTTACCGACTTCATCATTCAAACCCGGCAGGCCCGGATGTTCATTACCGGGCCGCTGGTGATCAAGCAGGTCACCGGCGAAGTGGTCAGCGCGGAGGAGCTGGGCGGCCCTCAGTCGCAGATGAATAACTCGGGAGTCATTCACCTCATCGCTCAGAACGATGAGGAGGCGGTTCAACTTTGCCGGCGGCTGCTCAGTTTTATGCCCTCCAACAACCTTGAGGATGCGCCCCGCGAGGCTTACAATTTGCCCATCGAGCCCGATCCGGAGATGAACGGTGTTGTCCCGGTCGACAACAAGGTTGCTTATGATGTGCGGGGCGTTATCACGCGCGTTCTGGACTACCGCGATTTTCTCGAGATCCAGCCTGAGTTCGCTCCCAATATTGTCATCGGCTTCGGGCGCCTGCAGGGCCGTCCAGTTGGCATCATCGCCAGCCAACCGAATCACCTGGCCGGCGTGCTTGACATCAATGCCTCCGATAAGTCGGCGCGATTTGTCCGATTCTGCAATGCCTTCAACATTCCACTGATTACGTTCGTGGATGTGCCTGGTTTTCTTCCCGGAGTCGACCAGGAACGCGGCGGCATCATTCGTCATGGCGCCAAGTTGCTGTTTGCCTACTCGGCCGCCACGGTTCCGAAGATCACGGTGGTGTTGCGCAAGGCCTATGGCGGCGCGTATATCGCCATGTGCTGCAAGGATCTGGGCGCGGACCGGGTCGTCGCGTGGCCCACGGCTGAGATCGCGGTGATGGGCGCCGAGGGAGCAGCCGAGATCGTCTTCCGGCGCGAAATCGATGCGGCCGAGGACAAGGCAGGCCGCCGCAAGCAGCTGGTGGACGAGTATCGAGAGACGTTTTCCAACCCTTTTGTCGCGGCAGGCCGGCGGCTGGTGGATGACATCATCGAACCGGCCGCGACCAGGAAATATCTGGCGGATGCGCTTGAATCGCTGCACGCCAAGCGGGAGCTGCGTCCTCCGAAGAAACATGGATTGATTCCCTTATGATGAGGAGTCGCGAGTGGCAGTTGATTTGACAGATTTGGTTCAGGCTGTGTCTGAGCGCCAACAGGCGACGGAACGCCAACTGGGCGAACTTGCCGGTGCGCTCAAAGCTCTGCAGGATCGCGTGGCCGAGCTCAGCCAGCCCCTGGCGGCGCCCCCGGCGGTCGCTTTGGTTGTCGAAGTGGAAGCCGCGGCTGCTGCCGCGAAGGAAGCGGCTCTTCGGGAAACAGGTGAAGTCACGCCGGAGATGCTTGCGGTGATTGCCGCGGCCGTGACCGCGTTCCTGGGCAAGAAAGTCCGTATCCGCTCGGCGAAGATGCTGCAATCGCCCTATGAAGTTGTAAATCCATGGTCTCAACAGGGGCGAGTGTTCGTACAGGCCTCGCATAATTTACGATCGAGAGACTGAGGCAACAGGCAAGTCTCTCGAGGGAAGGAGCTCGCAACTTGAAGCTTCAGATTTCAATTGACGAAAAAACGTACGAGGCAGAAGTCGAAGTCCTGGAAGATGACGCGATGCCGCGCCGGCCAAATTATGGGCCTTACAACCCGCTTCCAGCGACGGTTCAGTCGATGACGGTTGCCGGCGCGCAAACTTCGGCGGCCGGGAAAAATGCTATCGAAGACAAGCTGTGCCGCAGTCCCGTGACGGGTATTGTCATCAAGGTGAATGTTGAGCCGGGACAATCGATTCAGACCAACGATCTGATCATGGTGCTGGAAGCCATGAAGATGGAAACCAATGTTACCGCGTACGGCGCGGGAAAAGTGAAGAGTGTCAGGGTGGCGCAAGGCGATTCCGTAAAGGTGAATCAGGTCGTCGTTGAGTTCGAATAATGGCCCTCAACCGTCCCCTTGGCGTTCGCCGAGTCCATCGAAAGGGCAGCCAATGAGCGGCGTTGACGAAGATTTGAAACTTGTTCCAGGGATCAAGTTCGTAGATCACGTGGCCATTGCCGTGAAGCAGGGCGAGTTGGACCGCCAGGTAGAGGCCTACGAGATGCTGGGCTTCCACGAAGTGCATCGCGAGGAAGTGCTGGGCGCCGATCAGGTGCGCGAAGCATTGCTGCGCATCGGCGACGGTCCCAACCTGATTCAGTTGCTCGAGCCTTTGTCCGCGGACTCTCCGGTGCAGAAACTGATCGAGAGAAACGGCGGCCGCGGCGGGCTGGCCCATCTCGCTTTCCGCGTAGAGAACGCGCAGCAGGCCTTCGACGCGATGAAGGCAAGCGGATTTCAACTTATCGACAAAGCTCCCCGCAAAGGCTCGCGAGGAACCACGGTATTCTTTGTTCATCCCAAGTCGAGAACGGACAATCCCTTTGGGTTTCTCATCGAAATTGTCGAAGCCCCCGAAAGCAAGTGAAGAAATATGGCCACCGATCATCTTCTCCAGGAGTTTCCGCCGGTCAGCACTCAGTCGTGGGAGGAACTCGTCCGCAAGGATCTGAAGGGCGCCGACTACGCAGGAAAGCTGATTTGGCAAACGGAGGAGGGGCTCGCGGTCAAACCTTACTACCGGGCAGAAGATTGTGCGAGTTTGGATTTTCCCGAGGCGCCCCCAGGCGCTTTTCCTTATGCGCGGAGTGCTCGTTCGACCGGCGACTGGCGCATCCGGGAAGAGATTGATGCGGTAGATCCAGTAGAGGCCAATCAGGAGGCGCTCAGCGCCGTGCTTGCTGGAGCCGGGGAGATCGCGTTCTGCGGCGTTCGCATCGAGAATGCAACAGACCTGGAAATGCTCCTGGCCAACCTCGACGAGATCCCCGTGCATTTTGAAAATGCCGGCGAACCGCTTCTTCGTCTTTTGATCGAGCGGCTGAATGGCCAAAACAGGCTTTCGCAGTTATCGACCGGCTGGAATCCGCTCACTAACCTGGACTTTGCAGCGGAAGTGATTGCGGCCGCGCCTTCCGCGCTCGCGCCCTTCACGATCCATGGCGAGGAGTTTGAGGAGTCGGGCGCAACGGCCGTCGAGGAAGTTGGCTTCACCCTCGCGGCCGCAGTGGATTTCATGGCGGGGATGCAAGAGCGCAACGTGGACGCCGATCGCGCCGCTGCTTCGATCACGTTCTCCTTTGCAATCGGCGCCAACTACTTCTTTCAGATTGCCAAGCTGCGTGCCTTCCGCATGATGTGGGCGCAAGCCGTCGAGAGCTTTGGCGGGTCGCGGGAAAGCGCCAAGGCGCGAATCCATGCCCGCACTTCGCGCTGGAACCAGACCATCTACGATCCACACGTCAACATTCTGCGCGGGACCACCGAGGTCATGTCAGCGGCCCTCGGCGGCGCGGACTCAATTTCCGTCGCGCCCTTCGACGAGTGTTACAAGGCGCCGGATGGGGCCAGCCGCCGGCTTGCGCGGAACACGCAGATCATTCTCAAACAAGAGGCGCTGCTGTCCCGAGTAGCCGATCCCGGCGCCGGGTCGTACTGCCTGGAAGTTATCACTGATTTCATTGCCCGCGAGGGTTGGAAATCGATGCAGGGAATCGAAGCCGCCGGCGGCTATCGGAAGGCTCTGGCGGATGGGATCATAGCACAGGCGCTGGAGCAATCACTGGCCGCTAAAGAAAAAGCGGTGTCGTCTCGCCGCCGCATCTTTACCGGGACCAGCCGCCACGCGAATCTATCTGAAAAGGCATTGGACCGCATTGATTCTTCGCGCCTCTCCGGCAGACCGCGTGGCGCGCGAATGTATGAGCAGCTTCGCCTGCGCACTGAACGCCACGCGGCCCGGACCGGCAAGACACCGCGCGTTTTACTGGCCGAAATAGGGGACGCAAGGATGCGCTCGGCACGCTCCAACTTCGCCGCGGACTTCTTTGGCTGCGCGGGCTTCGATACCGTCACTCGGCGATTTTCGAGCGGCGTCGAGATCGCGGTAAGCGATGCTGATCTGATCGTGCTTTGCAGTTCCGATGCGGAATATCTTGCCATTGCCATGGGAGTGATTGCCAAGTTAAAAACTCTTGGGCGCGAAACTCCGGTGATCGTGGCGGGCTCTCCCGATGCCGCAGGGCAACTGCAAGCCGCTGGCGTCGCGGACTTTGTTCATATCCGAAGCAATCCTGTCGAAGTTCTTACAAAATGGCAGCAACGGCTGGGGATCAAGGACTAACCATGCGTCCAGACTTTTCAAAGATCGAGTTGAAGCCCGCGGTGGAACGAGCGGCTGCGCGAGAGAACAGTGAGTGGATCTCTCCTGAGCACATCCCGGTCAAGGGATTTTATACGCGCGAAGACCTGGAGGGACTCGAACACCTGGAGTATGCGGCGGGGATTCCGCCCTACCTGCGCGGGCCGTATAGCACGATGTATGTGATGCGGCCCTGGACGATTCGGCAATATGCGGGTTTCTCCACCGCAGAAGAGTCCAACGCGTTTTACCGCCGGAACCTGGCCGCCGGGCAGAAAGGGCTTTCGGTCGCGTTCGATCTTGCCACGCACCGGGGATACGACTCCGATCATGAGCGCGTTACCGGAGATGTGGGCAAGGCAGGCGTGGCGATTGATTCGATCCTTGACATGAAGATTCTCTTCGACCAGATTCCTCTCGGTCGAATGTCCGTGTCCATGACCATGAACGGTGCGGTCCTGCCGATCATGGCGTTCTATATTGTGGCTGCCGAAGAGCAGGGAGTTACACCTCAGC
>JBAVYF010000282.1:0-1888 GCA_049698655.1 Occallatibacter sp.
GCTCAACGCAGAGGGCGGGAGCCTGCTCCTCGGAGCCAGGCGCGCCGTTGCCGGCCCCGTTGCCGGCACTGATGCGGTACTTGAGGCGCAAGCCACCCAGCTTGTTGAGGGTGGCGAGGAATCCGGCGATCTTCTGGGCGGCTTGCTGCAGGTCGGCGATAGGCATAACAGACCAGTATCGCAGAGCCGGGCCGGGGGTGGGCGGGAAAATGGCGGGGTTTGCGGGATTGCGGTAGCGTGAGTGCTTGTTTCGGGAGATAATCAATGCATGGCGACTCTGCCCACCTCCGAAGAACTCTGGACCGTGCGGGAATACCTCGCCACGAGTTGGAGCCCTGACCGTGAATTTGTGGATGGGCGGATCGAGGAGCGGAACTTGGGCGAGAAAGAGCACTCCATCATCCAGCGGTATCTTACATTTCTCTTCACACTAAAACGAGCGGAATGGGGCGTAGAGGTTTTTCCCGAACTTCGCACACAGGTTGCGATCAGAAATTTTCGCGTTCCGGATATTCTCGCGGTACGGGCTGGGGAATCCTTCGAGCGCTATCTCACGAATCCACCTTTGATTGCAGTCGAGATTCTTTCGCCGGAAGATACACTGCGCGCCATTCAGGCGAAGGCTGCGGAGTACCTTCGCTTCGGCATCGAAAATATTTGGATCATAGACCCTGAGCCACGCCTCGCCTACCGGTATACATCTGCCGGACTGGAAGAAGTGCATACCGGCGAACTTACTGTGCAGGGGACGCCTATCCGCGTGGTGCTGAGCGAGCTGTTCGCGGAGCTGGACCGGGCGTAATCACCGCGCATTCGGCACATCTTCGGCTATGATTCTCTGTTTTGTCTTATAGAGTGCGTTTGCGTAGTGCGCGGATCTGGAAAGAGAGACAACGATGCCGATTCGCAGCCGGTTTGCAGCCACCCCACGGAAGGTTTTGATCTGTCAGGGTGTTGGAATTTGCATCTTTGTTGTGGCCTTCTTTCTGCCGGCGATTAGATACAGTTCTTCAGTGTTTGACAACCTTTACGGCTGGGATTGCGCGCGGACAGCCATCCAGGCAACGCCACATCTCTTCGAGAAGTCAGATTCTGATATGCCATTCTTCGAGAATCTGCTGCTTGCGATGAGCGGTTGGATCAATCCTCTGATTCTGCTCTATGTATCTTTTTGCTTTGCGCCAAAGTTTTTCAGAGTGCGCAGGATTCTGGCCGTTGCGATTCTGGTTTGCATGGCCGCAACCTGGATATTCTTTGCTGTAGAGCATTTGGTTCCGTTGATTGGGCATTTCCTGTGGATTGGCGGGGTGCTGCTCATTCTCGCGCCCGAAGTTCTTCTTTTCAAGCGGAAGTCGCTCACGGAGGATCAGCAGCTTCCTTTGGGTTCTTAGCCCTCCCGCACCTTGGGCGTCAGGTATTCGGGGCCGACGGGGTCGGTGACGGATTCAGCCACGATGCGGTCGATCTCGGCCATGGCGGCGGCACTAAGCTTCCAGCCGAGTACGCCGGCGACGGCGTCGAGCTGCTCTGGGCGGCGCGCGCCCCAGAGAGCTACGGAGATGCCGGGACGGTCGAGAACCCAGCGGGCGGCCAACTCAAGCACTGTCTTGCCGTAATACTCACGGGCAAAGGCGGCCAGTCCCTCGACTGCGGTGATGTATTGGCTGAAGCGCGGCTCCTGGAACTTGGGATCGACGCTGCGAATGTCGCTTGAGTCAAATTTCATGCCGCGATGGACACGGCCGGCCAGCAAGCTGCGGCAAAGCGAGCTGTAAGTCAGCACGGCGACTCCTTGTTCCTTGCACCACGACAAAAGATTTTCGCCGTGCGCGCAGCACTCGATCTGGCGTTCGAAGAGGCTGTAAGGCGGCTGGTTGGAGGCCAGCGG
>JBAVYF010000283.1:0-2351 GCA_049698655.1 Occallatibacter sp.
GTCGAAGGGTCTGTCGTTATCCAGTAAGTTTGGGGAGTTTTGGGGCCGTTTCCGAATGGGGTCAAACGGGGTCTTGCAGGAGAAAGCTGTTCAACCGTAACTTATTGATTATTTTGGTTGCGGGGGCTGGATTTGAACCAGCGACCTTTGGGTTATGAGCCCAACGAGCTACCGGGCTGCTCCACCCCGCATCTACAGTCTACCAACAGGCCGGACGAGGGTCAAATGGCGTCTTGCTCCGGCAGCCTGCGCCGGGCGTTGCCCGCATCCTGTAAACTGGCGGGAATCCTGTAGCGTTGGCGAGGAACCCCGCGGATGTCTCATCTTTATGTAGCAGTACTGGCTGTCATTGTCGTCACGTTGCTGTCGGTTGCGATCTATCGCACCTTTCAGGTGAAAACCAAGGCCGACTACCTGGTGGCCGGCCGCTCGTTGCCGGCCATCGTGCTGGTGCTCACGCTGCTGAGTTCGTGGATTGGCGGCGGCTCGCTCTTTGGCGGGGCGGCAAATGCTTATCAGAACGGCTTTGCCGCGCTGTGGCAACCGGCCGGTGGTTGGCTGGCGCTGCTGCTCATCTATTTCATCGCGCCGCGCGCGCGCAAATTCGCCCAGTTCACCCTGCCCGATCTGTTGGAGGTTCGCTACAACCAGACGGCGCGGGTGCTGGGCACCATTGCCATCCTCTTCGCCTACGTGGGAATCGCCAGCTATCAATTCACTGGCGGCGGTAACGTGCTGCACCTGATCTTTCCCGAGACGGTGACGCCGGTAATGGGCACCTATATCATCGCCGCATTCGTCATCCTCACCACGGCGCTGGCCGGCATGTCGTCGGTGGCCTACATGGACACGGTAATTGGCTCAATGGTCACCATCATCTGCCTCATTGCCGCGCCCATGCTCTACTTCAAAGCGGGCGGCTGGGCAGGCCTGCACCAGGCGCTTCCTCCGGAGTACTTCCAGTTGCTGGGCAACTACCGGATGACTCCCAGCCATGTGCTTCAGCCGGTGGGCTTCGGCGTCATCCGCGGGCTGGAATTCCTGGTGCCCACCATGCTGCTGCTGCTGGGCAACCAGGTGATGTATCAGAAGTTTTTCTCGGCCAAGACGCAGCGGGACGCGCGCCTCTCGGTGGTGGGTTGGTTTTTTGGCGCAATCCTGCTAGAGACGCTGATCGTTTGCATCGCCGTTTTTGGCACGGCTCTCTACCACTCGTCCGGCGAGCTAACCAAGCTACCTCACGAGATCATCCCCTACACGGCGCGCCACGGCCTGCCTGCCCTGATGGGTGCTTTGTTGCTGGGCGCTGTCTTTGCCCAGGTGATGTCAGCGGCCTCCAACTACCTGTTTTCGCCGGCCACTAACCTGGTCAACGACGTCTTCTCGCGCTACATCTCGCCGGGAGCATCGAATAAACGCGTGCTGATTGTCTCGCGGCTGGCCGTGGTGCTGCTGGGCTGCTGGGCGCTCTACCAGTCACTCCATGCGGAAAGCGTTATTCACACCATGCTGTGGGCCTACACCGTTTACGCCGCGTCGCTGACCCCGGTGGTGTTGGCGGCCTTCTTCTCCAAGCGGGTCACTGCCTGGGGCGCCGTGGCAGCCATCGGCGCCGGAACGCTGGTCACGCTGGTCTGGGACATCCAGGCGGTGAAGGACTTGTTTCCGCGCATCCTGGCCGACCGCGACGCCATCTTCCTGGCGCTTCCCGTGGCTGTCGTGGCGATGATTGTGGTCAGCCTTTTCACTCCAAAACCCGCGCCGGAGCAACTAGCCCAGTTTGCGGATTAGGGCGTCTGCGAAGAAAAATGCTCCCGGCGACGGCAATCGGCCTTACACTGGCGGTGGAAATCCCGTGACGCCATGCCCGTCGCCCAATTGACGCTTGAAATCCGCATCGAGCACGCCCAGTCGCTCAAGGACCGGCGGCAGGTCGTCCGCTCGCTCAAGGACCAACTGAAGCAGGGATTCAACGTCTCCGTGGCCGAGATGGACGAGGCGGTCACCTGGCAGTCGGCCACGCTCGGCGTGGTGGCTATTTCGCGCTCTCGCGACTACCTGCACGGGCTCATGGAAGAGGTGGAGCGCACCGCGCGCCGTATGACCAACGAACTGGGCGCTGAGCTGGTTGACGCCTTCTGGGACTACATCGAGAGCTGACGAATGATGCTATTTCTTGCATCCTCTGCGATTGCTGTCAGCGAGCCAGCGAGTTAGCGAAAAGACCTCGGAGCGACGCTTCGGGACTGTTTTTTGGGCAAAAAATGGGATTTTTCCGGTGATTTTCAGAGGCCAAATCTCACGATGTGGGAGAATTTGGGAACGAAAAGTTTTCAACAGGTGTTGATTTC
>JBAVYF010000284.1:0-4824 GCA_049698655.1 Occallatibacter sp.
CGACCAATTCGTTGACCAGCACGCCGACCGCCGCCATGCTAACAGGCGACTTCAGCGGCTTAGGCACAGACTTGGTCGGTCCCTTCAAATACAACTCTGTGACCGGCAATCATGACCAACTCGATACCAACATCGCTGGAGCCGTACTTTCTGCACCCGCGCTTTATTTTGCTAAATATGGCATGATCAGAGCCGCCACGACGGTGGCCAACAGCGCGACTCTGACGCCCGGAGTGCAGAGGGCCAACGGCGATATGATGTACACCTATCCCACCATCCACAACAGCTACGAAGAGGGCACCCTCAAGGTGGACTACAACGTCACGCCCTCGCAGATCCTCACCCTGCGCTCCTACTCCAACGCCTTCGAGGCTCCGTCGACCGACCAACCCGGCAACATGGAGAGCGCCTACAACCATCAGTCGTGGACTGCCAGCTTCTGGCAGCAGATGTATTACTTCAACAACCTGCTGCAGCACACCTGGACGATCAATCCGAAGACGGTTAACACCATCTCGGTATTCATGACCCAGATGAGCGCGCACAGCGGGGCCCAGGAACTGGGCAGCGACGGCAAGGCGTTGTGCTTCTCCAATAATAGCGGGGATTCCAATGGGGTTAATATTGGGGTCAACGAGCCCGCGGGCAGTTGCTACATGGGCGCTCTGCGCATCAACTCGAACTACGGCTTTGAGAGCGGCTGGGATGAGCCCTCGCAGGAACTCCGCACTACCCTCGGCCTGGTCGATACGCTGAACAAGCAGTTGGGCAAGCACTCGATCACCGCAGGCATCGACGTGATGCATCAACACGCGGTCGAGAATACGGCGTATCCGACTCAGCCGTTAATCGGGTTTGGAAGAAGTGGAACCGGTGGTGGTGTTAGTCCGTATACCGGAGCAGCCCTGGCCGATTATATGTTGGGCGCCGCAACGGGGTACATGCAGGGCGCCGGCGAGATTGCCGATGTGGCCGGCTGGCAGTTTGGACCCTTCATCCAGGACGACTGGAAGATTCTTCCCAACCTAACCATCAACCTGGGCCTGCGCTGGGATCCGAATACGCCTCCCGTCTCCCAAGGCGGCCGTGGCGCAGCCTGGATTCCCGGCACGCAGACCGTTGCCGGTTTCGCGAATAGCGCCCCTGGCCAGCAGAGCACAGTATTTACCAACGCTCCCGCGGGACTCGACTTCCCCGGCGATCCCGGCGTGCCCAATACCCTGATGAACAGCGACTACAATTACTGGGAGCCTCGCATCGGCGTAGCTTGGCAGCCCAAGTTCCTGCACCATACCGTCATTCACGCCGGCGCCGGAATGTTTACCGGTCCGCTGCAGTACTCGGAATACAACCACGCCGCCGACGTAGCCCCCTTCAGCCCCACCTTTAACTACTCTGGATGGTGCTGGCCCTGCAGCCCCGATACTGCCCTGGCAGGCGGTATTATCCCCTTTGATCACCCCTGGTCCGCTACCCCCTTTGTGACCAGCCCCTTCCCAGGAACATTCCCCTGGGCGTCGATTTCCTACAAACCAGCGAAAACCGTTGCCATTCCCGCGGGCCAGCAAGTCGGGCAGGTCTTCGCGCGCAACTTCAAGCTGCCCACGGTGTATGCCTGGAACGCCTCGGTCGAGCAGCAGCTCACACCGACGACGGCCTTACGCCTGGCTTATGTGGGCAACGAAACCGAACACCTGTCGGTGCTCATCGACATGAACCCGGAGTGGGCTACACACATACCCGTAAACCCGAACGTAGGGGACATCTACGATGACCAGAGCTGGGCGACGGCAAGCTACAACTCGCTGCAGTTCAGCCTGGATCAACACGTGTGGCACGGCCTCCAGGTGCAGTCCAGCTTCACGTGGGCGCATTCCATCGACATCGCCAGCAGCAGCAACGTCTCCTTCGGCAATCCGGCGCTGGGCAATCCAATCAGCGCCAAGTGGAACCGCGGCAACTCCAACGCGGATATGCCGTTTAACTGGATCAGCAACTTTATCTACATGGCCCCCTCTCTCAAGGAAAAGGGCAAGCTGATGGAAGAGACGGTAGGCGGCTGGCAGTTGAGCGGCATCATCACCCTGCAGAAAGGCAACCCATTCTCGATTGGCCAGTGGGGCACGGACCCCGGAGTCGGCATGTGGAATAACCGCGCCGATTTCGTTTCGGGCGTAGCCAACAATATGGGCAAGGGCAGCCACTGGGATTGGACTAACCCCAGCAAGGGCTACTTCAACCAGGCAGCTTTCACCCTTCCTGTCTCCTGTAACGACCAAACGCCGGGATGGTGCGGTTTCGGCGATACGGGCAAGAACGCCTACTGGGGACCGGGCGTCTTTGGCGTCGATGCATCGATCATGAAGAACTGGGTTCTGACGCCAGGAAAGATCTTCCAGTTCCGCTGGGATGCCTTCAACGCCACCAACCATCCGAACTTCGCCAACCCGTCGTCCACCGTGAATCAGGCCGCAGGTGTTTTTGGCGTGATCAGCGGCATGAACGGTAATTCTCGCGTCTTCCAAGGCGCACTTCGCCTCACCTTCTGATTTCGCACCTACAACGGAGGCCCGGGCGATGCGGATCGTCCGGGCCTCTTTTCACGCGCGTTGACCTATTGTCGCCGGATGACGAATGCCGGGGATTCGTCCCAGACGCAATGAGCGAGAATGATAGAGAACGCATGAACGCCGTCTCACATCTGGTTTATTTATCCTCGCGGCCGAAAGGATCTCCATGCGCCGCAAGGCTGCTGCTGCATGGGCTTCTGCTCGCAGTCATTGGACTGCTAGCGCCGGCTACCCAAAGCGTACAGGCTCAGCAATCGGCCGTTGAGACACTTCCGGCGGGCAGCGAGGAGTGGAACTACACGATCCGCTCCTGGCAGTCGCAGGATGGCCTGCCGGAGGAGACGGTGCAAGCCTTCGCGCAGACCCCCGACGGCTACCTTTGGGTGGGAACCAGCGGCGGGCTGCTGCGCTTTGATGGGGCGCGCTTCCACCTCTTTGCCCATGAGAATACGCCTGCCTTCGGAGAGAACAGTGTCTTTTGCCTGCTCGCCGCCCACGATGGCCGCCTGTGGATCGGCACCGACGGCAGCGGTTTGATCGAGTGGCAAAATGGCGCATTTCATGCTTATCCAGTCGCCCAGGGCCAGACTGCCGACTTTGTGCGGGCGCTCGCCGAGGACCACAATGGACTCCTGTGGGTAGCCACCGACGATGGCCTCTTCTGGGCAAAAAACAGCCGCCTGGAACGTGCCGATAAGCCGCTGGGCTTGCCTGTCTTCAACGTTCATGCCGTGATGGAAGACCGCTCTGGCCGCATCTGGGTGGGCGGCTCGCGCCTCTACTCCCTGAAAGACGGCCAGTCCCACGAGTATTCGTTGCCCGGCAACGACAGCAAGAATAAGGTGAAATCCTTTCTGCAGACCTCCGACGGCGTGATCTGGGTGGGGACGGTCGGCGGTCTGTACCGGCTGCTGCGCGGACAGAACCGCTTCGAGCCGGTGCCGGGAGTTTCCGGCACCATCCGATCCCTGCGCGAGGCGCCCAGCGGCGAGTTGTGGGCGGGCGCCATCGGCGCAGGGATTTTCAGGATTCGCGGCAATCGTGTCACCCGCCTCAAGGCGCCATCGCCCCTGATCAGCAACACCGTGCTCTCCATCTTTGCCGACTCCGACCGCGATCTGTGGTTGGGAACCCAGGCCGGTATGATGCGCCTCAGCCGCACTCCGGTGCGAGTTCTGGCTCTCTCCGAGGCTGCCGACTCGGATTTCGGCACGGTTGCTCTGGATACAGACGGCTCGCTGTGGGCCGCTTCCAACCAGTTGGTGCATGTGCAGGGCGGCCAGGCCAAGCCGTTCAGATTTCCGGGTCTGGGCGACGCGCGGGTTCGCAATGTGCTGCGCAGTCGTAATGGATCGCTTTGGATCGGAACCGACGGCGGCGGCGTCTATCATCTCTCCGCCCAGGGCACGACGCACTTCACTACGCGCGAAGGCCTGGTGAACAATTTCGTGCGCGTCTTCATCGAGTCCAAAGACGGCACTCTTTGGATCGGGACCGATAACGGCGTCAGTCATCTCGATCAAGCAGGCATTCATAACTTTACCGCGCAGAATGGCCTGGTTTACAACAGCATCCGCTCGCTGTTGGAGGATCGCGATGGAACCATCTGGATCGGCACCGAGCGCGGCCTCAGCCAATACAGAAATGGAGAATTCAATCACGACGCGATGACCGCAGCTCTGGGCGACGAGAAGGTGTGGGCGCTCAATCAGGACGCAGACGGCGGAATCTGGATCGGCACACGCGCTCATGGACTTTATCGCTATCGCAATGGCCAGCTATCCCACTACACCACGGCCAACGGACTGGCCAGCGACAGCATCTATTCCATCCTTGAAGATAAGCAGGGCCATTTCTGGTGCAGCGGCCCCTCCGGTGTGATGCTGCTGAACCGCGCCGAACTGGATGCTCTGGCCAACGATTCACAACAGCTTCTTTCGTTGCGCATCTTTCGCGCCAATGAGGGCGGAAAATCCTCGCAGTTTTATGGAGGAACGCAGCCGGCAGGCGCTCTCACCAGAAGCGGCGAGGCCTGGTTTCCCACCAGTCAGGGGTTGTGGAGCATCCGCCCGGATGAGTTGGAGCACCCGTTCGTCTCCAACCTGAATATCGACGCGGTAACGGTCGACGGCCAGCCGGCGCCGCTGACCGGGAAACTGAGCCTGGATGCCGGCAGCAGCCGCATGGAGATTGGCTATGAGCCGGTATTGCTGCGCTCGCAGGAAGGGCTGCGCTTTCGCTATAAGCTCGACGG
>JBAVYF010000285.1:0-18053 GCA_049698655.1 Occallatibacter sp.
GGCGACAACGAGACCGTCAAAGTGGATGTGCGCATCGTGGCCGCCACCCATCAGGCGCTGGCCCAGCAGGCCCAGAACGGCGGCTTCCGCTCCGATCTCTACTATCGCTTGGCGGTTTTTCTCATTCGCACCCCGTCGTTGGCCGAGCACGCCGAAGATCTCCCGCTGCTGGTCAATCACTTTCTGGCGCGGATGGGCCGAGAGGCGCCGGTCAAGCGGGTCGATCAGGGGGTGCTGGCCAAGCTCGCCTCCCACGACTGGCCGGGCAATGTCCGTGAGCTGGAGCATGTGCTGGAGCGGGGCGCGATCCTGGCCGGCAAGGAAGCCGTCGTGACCACGCGGGAGATTGATTTTGGGCTGGAGATCAACTGAGCTGTCCTGCATGACCAGCGGCAGATGTGAGTTCGACGCCCAGAGAAAGATGCGAGCCGGACCGCCCAATTTGGATGGACACCGGCAGAAAGGGGATGGGATGGAGATGCAGGTTGAGACTCAGCTCAGCGATCAGATTGCCCGCTACCTGGATCTGGCCGTCAGCGAAGCCAAGCTGACCGCGGCCAACATGGCCAATATCGATACTCCCGGTTACCGCGCTGTGGGCATGGACTTCGAGGCCGAGATGCGCGAGGCGATGACGGGAGTGGAAGAGGGACGCGCGGCCCGGCCGGTGCGCCTCAAGGCCGTAGACGGTCTGATCGCGCGGCCCGACGGCAATAACGTCTCGATGGATCGCGAAGGCTTGAACCTGGCCGAGGCGCAACTGCGGTTCAAGACCGGCGTGGCGCTGCTCCGCCAGGAGTACCAGCGCGTCTTGGACGCTATCCATGCCGACAGCAAGTAGCTTGGAGAGCAACGTGCAGGGATTCATCTGAAAGAAGGAGGGACAGATGAACCTCTTCGCAATGATGGAGACATCGGGCGGCGCCATGCAGGCTGAGCGGATGCGCGCCGAGGTGGTGGCGGCCAACATGGCCAACGCGGAGACGACGCGTACGGCCAACGGCAATGCTTACCACCGCCAGCACGTTGTCTTTGCCGCCAATGCCGGCGATCCGGAGTTCGCCAACACTTTGAACGAAGCTTCGGGGACGGCGACTTTGGGGACGGCGGCCACGTCAAGCCTTGCCTCTGCGTCTTTGCCTCAATTTCCGGCGCCTTTGCTTCCTCTCAGTCTGAGCGGTTCCGAGCCGACGGCTCCGGGGGTGCATATTGCGGCCGTTGTCGAGGATACCTCGCCGCCGCTCAAACGCTATGACCCCGGCCACCCCGATGCTGGGCCGGACGGGTATGTTTCATATCCGGACATTAATCCTCTCACAGAGATGGTGGACTTGATGGGGGCGACACGTGCATACGGTCTGAACAGTTCTGCCGTGCAGGCCGAGAAGGGCATGATCACGTCGGCATTGGAAATCGCCAAGTCTTAGAAGATTTCGCTTTGAACAGGAGTGAGGATGCATGTTGATGGCAACGAATTTAGTGACCGCCGCAACACAGGCAGCGTCGGCCCTCTCCAGTGCCGGTGATCAGAAGGCCATTCCCTCGGCCGGCGGCTCGGGCGACGCGCCGGTTCCGTTTTCCGATCTGTTGACCGATGCGGTAGGCCAGGTGGACCAGCTCGAAACTCAGGCTCATGCCGCCGTGGCCGGACTGATGACCGGCTCCGGAGTCGATGTGCATCAGGCGATGATTGCCACACAGAAGGCGAGCATGGCCTTTGAGCTGGCGCTGGCGGTGCGCAACAAGGCTGTTCAGGCCTACCAGCAGGTCATCGGAATGCAGTTTTGAAGGCAGGGGTCAGGGATCAGTTTCGACTCGGACGAACGAACAGTTTAGGGCTCTTGAAAGAATGCTTGACAACCGGAAAGTGGCGCGAACAATTCATCTGACCACTGACCACTGACCACTGACCACTGACCACTGACCACTGACCACTGACGACTAAGAGCGGAAACCATGGCCACCGGAACACAGTTGGAAAAGAGCGCGCCGTTGATGCCCGGACGGCCCCAGTTGACCGACCGGTTGGCGGGTCTTTGGGGCCGGACGCGTGTTCGCTGGGCCGGGATGCAACCGGCGCAGCGCGGCTGGGCGCTGGTGGCGGCTTTGCTGCTGGCGGCGCTGGTTGGAGGCTTGTTCTGGTACGGTCTGCGGCCCGACTGGCGCATCCTTTATGCGGATCTTGACCCGGAGGACGTGCGCCAGGCCGGCCAGCTTCTATCCCAGGCGCGGATTCCGTTTGAGCCTGCCCCGAATGGCGCCGGCATCCTGGTTCCGGCGGCGCAACTGGACAAGGCGCGACTGGTGACGGCCGCCAAGGGTTTGAAGAGCGGGCGGCTGGGTTTTGAGATCTTCGACAAGCCCAACTGGGTGGGATCGGAGTTCGACGAACAGGTCAACTACCAGCGAGCCTTGGAAGGCGAACTGGAGCACACGGTCGGGACACTGGCGGACGTTCAATCGGCGCGGGTTCACCTGGTGTTGCCGCACGACTCGCTTTTTCGCGATGCGGAGCGTCCGGCCAAGGCCTCGGTCGTGCTCAAGCTGCGCCATCGCAACCTGGCCGACGGGGAGCCGGAGGCGATTCGCAACCTGGTCTCTTCAGCCGTCGATGGGCTGGCCCCGGATCGCGTGGTGCTGGTCGATGCGTCCGGCCACCTGCCATTGGGGCCCAAAACCGCCGATGCTTTGCGTTTGAGCGCCGAACAAGCCCTGGAAGAGAAGCTGGTCGCCACGCTAGAACCGGTAACCGGCGCGGGCAACGTGCGCGCCTCGGTGACCCTGGACTACGATCCGGCGGCTACCGAGGAGACCCAGGAGAGCTACAACCCGGACCAGACGGTGACCCTGTCGATGCAGCGCACCGAGCAATCTTCCGGCTCCCAGCCGGTGCCCGCCGGCATTCCCGGCACCGCCTCGAATGCGACCAACTCTCAGGCCCTGCCTGTCTATCCGCAGCAGACCAGCGCGCCGCAGAGCGCCAAGAGCGAGGCCGGAACCTACGGAGCCTCGAAGACGGTGCGGCATATGGTCGAGAATCCGGGGAAGGTGCGGCGGCTGACCGCGGCGATCGTGGTGAACGACCGGCTGGCCCAGCTCGCGTCCAAGGACAAGGCGGCGCAATGGCAGCCTCGCTCGGCCGAGGAGTTGCGCAACCTGACCGTGCTGGCGCAGGCCGCGGTGGGCTTCGACGCGGCGCGCGGCGACCTGCTGCAGGTCGAGGATCTGGCCTTCGAGGAAAACCGTTTGCAGCAGCCGGTTTCGTTGCCGGGCCAGGTGCTGGCCACGGCCGAAGGCTCGCCGGTTTTGGTCAAATACGCGGCCCTTTTGGCGGGTTTGCTGTTGGTGGTGGCCTTCGGAGTGCGCCCCGCCCTGCGCCGCATCAGTTTCGCTCCGGGGCCCGGGGGCAAGGGAGCGGCCAGGGAGTTGCCCGGCCATTCCAATGTTGCGGAGCCGCGCGTATTAAGGCCGCCAGAGCCGGTCGAAGTGGATCCCGAGCGGCTCAGGGCACAGGAGATCTTCGAGCAGGTGACCGGCCACCTCAAGCGCGAACCTACGCAAAGTTCCCGGCTGCTGCAGAGTTGGATTCACTCCGATTGATCAGGAAAGGACCGGAGGCTTGTCCGAACAGGGAAACCAGAACGCGGCAGCACGGCGCCAGCTGTCGGCGAACATGAGCGGGGTGCGCAAGGCTGCGGTCTTATTGGTGGCCGTGGGCGAGGGGCCGGCCAAAGAGATTCTGCGCGTCCTGCCGGAGGTGGACGTGCAGCGGCTCACCGAGGAGCTGGCCGATCTGCGCGGCATCACGCCGGAGGTCTCTGCCGTGATACTGGAGGAGTTCTGGGAGCTTCTGGAGACTCAGAACTTCATGACCCACGGCGGGCTCGACTACGCCAGCCGATTGCTGATGGAGACCTTCGGCAAGGAGCGCGCCGACGATCTGCTGATGCTGGTGCGCCGCTCGCAAGAGGCCGCCCAGGGCAATCTGGCCAAGCTGCAGCGCACCGATCCCCAGCAGTTGGGCAAGCTGCTCGACAGCGAGCATCCGCAGACCATCGCTCTGGTCCTGGCGCATCTGGATCCGCGCCGCGCCTCAATGGTGCTGGACAACCTGAGCGAGGACCACAAGGTTCTCTCCATCCAGCGGCTGGCCGAGATGCGCCAGTTTTCGCCCGAGATGGCGCAGAAGGTGGCGCACATTCTGCACCGGCGTCTGGAAAATGTGGGCGACACGGCGCGCAAGAGCTACTCCGGCTTCAAAGCGGTGGCCGATCTTTTGAACCGGCTCAACGCTGAAGAGTCAAAAAAGATTCTCGAAACAATTGAGGATGGCCAGCCGGAGCTGGCCTTGAGCATTCGTAACCTGATGTTCACCTTTGAAGATTTGGTGACGGTGCCGCCCAGCACCATCCGCGAGATCGTCTCCGGCGTGGACAAGCGGCAACTGGCGCTCGCCCTGCGCGGCGCCAAGGAAGAACTGCGCGCCCAGATCTTCAAATCCATGAGTTCGCGCGCCGTGGAGATGCTGAAGGAAGACATGGAGGTTCTCGGCCCGGTGCGCTCCCGCGAGGTAGCGCAGGCTCAGCAGGAGATTCTCAACCTGGCACGGCGTCTCGAAGCCGAGGGCAAGGTCATTCTCAAACTGGAGACCGGCGACGAGATGCTTGCGTAGCAGTGGTCAGTGGTCAGTGAAATTGTTCGTGGCATTTGCAGAAAGACAAGCGTATTTTTCAGTGTGCTGAATCCATTCGCTTCAACGAGCAGAAACTGACCACTGTTCACTGACCACTTCGGAGGAATTCTTGCAGCAGGCAGAAACGGCAACGAGTAAGGTCGCTTCCGGGCGCATCGAGGCCTTCGAGTACCCGGCCGGCCCCGATGCGCCTTCGTTGCCGGAATGGACTGGCTGGGCAAATGTCGAGGATGCCGCGCCCAGGGCTCCCGCGGCGCCGGCGAAAGATGCCTCAACCGGCGTTATCGAGGTCCGGTTGCGCACCGAATTCGAGTCTCGGCTGGCCGAGGAGAAGTGCCGCGCCTTCGATGCGGGCCGCCAAGCCGAGCGCGAGGCGCAGGCCGCCAGCCTGTCTGCTGCGGAACGTGAGCGGACGCGGCAAGCCGTCGAGCTGATTGAGAGCTTTACCCAGGAGAGGGACCGCTACCTGAGCGCGGTCGAGCATGAGGTGGTGAAGCTGGCGTTGGCCGTCGCGGCGCGCATTCTTCGCCGCGAGGCGCAGATGGACCCGCTGCTGCTGACCGGAGCGGTCAGGGTGGCGCTGGGACAACTCTCCGGATCGACTCAGGCACGGCTGCGTGTGCCCGAAGCCGAGCTTGACCTGTGGACCGAGGCCATCGCTCTGGTGCCCAACCTGGCCGTCAAGCCGGCCGTGATAGCGGGCGAGGGGATGCGGCTGGGCGACTGCGTGATCGAGACCGAGGTGGGTTCGGTGGACCTGGGGATTCGCGCGCAGTTGGGAGAGATCGAGCGGGGCTTCTTTGATCGCGCCGGACGTTCCCGCTCTGGCAGTTCATACTCCGGCAAGTCCAGCTTCGAATCTGACGAGCCGATCGGCGCGGTCTCCGGCAATAGCAGGGAGAGCCGCGCATGACCGGGATGCTGGACCGCTGCTTTGGCCGCCTGGAGCGCGGCCAGCCCTGGCGCTGGCGCGGGCAAGTACTCGAGTCGGTGGGGCAAACGATCGAATCGGCGGGGCCGCTTGCCTCGGTCGGCGAGTGCTGCGAGATTCAGGACCAGTTTGGCGGCGCGCATCTGGCCGAGGTGATTGGTTTTCGCGGTTCTAATGTGCTGTCGATGCCGGTGGAGAGCACCGAGGGCATCCGCTTTGGGAACCCTGTGACAGCCCTGGGTGTCCATCCCGAGATCGAGGTGGGGCCGGCGCTGATGGGCAGGGTGTTGAATGCGCTGGGCGCGCCGATCGATGACGGCCGCCCACCGGCCGTCTCCCGGGCGCTGCCGCTGGAGCGGATAGTGCGGTCGCCGCTGGACCGGGTTGCGATTCGCACTCCGCTGGGCACGGGAATTCGCGTCCTCGACGCGCTGTTGACCGTGGGCCGAGGACAGCGGGTGGGCATCTTCGGCGGCTCCGGCGTGGGTAAAAGCACGCTGATTGGCATGATGACTCGCAACACCGAGGCCGATGTAACTGTAGTGGGTCTGGTGGGCGAGCGGGGGCGCGAGGTGGGCGAGTTTCTTGAGGATTCACTGGGCGGAGAGGGCCGGGCGCGTTCGGTGGTGGTGGTCTCGACCTCCGACCAGTCACCGTTGATGCGCATGAGGGCGGCACTGTCGGCAACCACTATCGCCGAGTTTTTTGCCGCTCAGGGCAAGCACGTGCTGCTGGTGCTCGATTCGCTGACCCGCTTTGCCATGGCCGCCCGGGAGATTGGCCTGGCGGCCGGAGAGCCGCCCACCAACAAGGGGTACACGCCATCGGTTTTCAACCGCCTGGCCCGGCTGGTGGAGCGCACCGGGCAGTTTCGCGTCGGCTCGATCACCGCTTTTTATACCGTGCTGATGGAAGGCGACGACCAGCAGGATCCGCTGGTGGATGCGGTTCGGGCGCTGTTGGACGGCCACGTGGTACTCTCGCGTGCGCTGGCAGCAGAAGGCTGGTATCCGCCTATCGAAGTGCTGGACTCGATCAGCCGGCTGATGCCGGTTGTAACCCAGCCCGCGCATCGCGATCAGGCGGCGCTGCTGCGCAAGCTGATGGCCGTCTACGCGCGTTCTGAGGACCTGGTGCGCATTGGCGCCTACAAGCCTGGCTCGGACCCCGATCTGGACCGCGCACTACGCGCCAGGGGATCGATGCGGGCGTTCATGACCCAGGATGCGCATGAGCAGGTGCGCTTTGCCGACTGTGTGCGCCGGCTGGCACAACTGGCCGCGGAGGTGTGAGCCATGGCCGTCTCGCGCGCGTTGCGCCGCCTGTTGCGCATCCGGGACCTTCAAGAGGAACAGAGCCGCTTGGCTCTGGAATCCGCGCTTGGCGAACTCCACCGCCTGGAGCACGCCATGGTGGCAACCTCCGAGCGGGGTCGCCGGGGCCGGAGACTGGTCCAGGCCAGTGCCCAAACCGGCCAGTTGACGGACCGGCTTGCCGGCCTCGAGGAGACGCGTGCGGCCGGCCGCCATGCCGTCACACTTAGGCCCAGAATCGACGCAATGGGAGATGAAGTCGCGGGACTGCGCCAGGAGTTTCTATTGAAGAGGGTGGAGCGCCGCCAGGCCGAGACCCTGATCCACGAGACCGAGGCGTGGGAGGCCATCAAGGCCGGGCGGCGCGGCCAGCAGTCGCTCGACGACTGGTACGGCTCCCGGCTGTACCATGACGTGAGCAGAGAAGGAGATGATGCTGAACCAGCCCTCTCCGCTGCGTCAGAGTTCGCCAATCAATCAAGTCTAGCCTCCGGAACCGCCGCCGGGAATGATGAGCGCGGCGGAGATAATACTTGAGGAAAAATCCACTCAGAAGGCACAATCGCTTCCTGAATTGGGATTACCGGTTCCATTCCTGACAATGCTCTAACCCACGGATGCCGTCCTTTGGCACACTGTCTGCTCTATCTCTTCGCATGACCGTTGCCGCAGCCATCGAGATTGGAGCGGGAGGAACGCCGGCGCCGGGCCAGGGCAAGGCTCCGGGCGCGGCGCACGGCCCAGGGCGGGCCGGTGCGGCTGTTTTCGGAGCGGCCGTTCTAGGATCCTCGCCTTCGATTGCTCCAGGGGCTCAGAGCTTTCGCGCCGGCTGGCAATCGCTGCTGGCCTCGCTGGGTTCGAGTGTGCAAGGCTTCAGCGAGACCGAGGCCGAAGCGGATCAGGGAACTACATTCGCGCAACCGTCGTCCGAAGGGACTCCGGGCAAATCCGCTGTTTCAACTTCGACGCGGCCTGACGGCGCGGAATTGCACTTGAGGCCGGAGGCAGAGCATGGAAGCGAACAGACAGGCGCCGGGCCGAAGTTGTCTCCGGCCGGCGCTCGGACTGGAGCCTTAATGACCCGGTCAGTTGCGGGCATTACAATGTCCGCATCAAGCAAAACAGACGAGAAAAAAACGGCGGCCGATGGAGATACCGAATCTGCCGGTGGCTCGCGCTCAGCCCATCCAGTCAAGGTCGTTGAGTCACACGTAGTCGCAGCCGGGCCTTTGCCGGGACTGGCCCCAGCGGCTGTTGGGAGTGTTCCGCAGGCTATGCCGGTGGCTGCTAGCGCCAGCTCGGCAGCACGCAGTATGGACGCAGTAGCGCCGCAATCCGTGCCGGCTGCTCTCTCTCAGGTTGATCTCCAGATTGCTTCGCCAAACAGTTTCGTTTCGCCATCCTTCAGCCTGCGTCCTCAGTATCCGGCTCCCGAAAATAAAGTTAGCGAACCTGCGGGCGCAATCGCGCTGGAAACCGCTGAAGGGTTTGAAACGTCAGCGAAGCAAGGGCAAGCGCAGTCTGTTGCGAGTTTGAGCGCACCATCCGGCCCAACCCTCAGCGAAGCTGGAGCTTCGGCGGCGGGCGAAGGCGCACCGCAGCCAGTCGCGATGCGCGCCGAGGGCGGAAACCCTCTTGAAACCCCCGCACCGAACCCTGCCCTGACACAAACATTGGCGGGCTACCAGAATCCTGCTCTGGCGACAGCGCCGAGCCAAGTCCCGGCGCTACAGCCGGCGACAAGCCAAGCCCCTTCACAGACACTGGCACACGGCCAAAGCGAGATTCCGATGCAGCCCGGGAACCGGGGGGTGGACGTGCTCCCGGCTTCGATGGGCAACGATGGCTTGAATCCTTTGCCGGCGGCCGCCAGCGCAGCCGTCTCCCAATCCGGCCTGCATTCGGAAGTACCTCTAATCGCGGGCAACCCCGGCTCTGCCAGCGGTGGGAAGAACGTGACATTACGGTCTGCGCACGAAGCCGGGAGCATCGATTTTATCCAGCCGGTGCGTCACCTCGTGGAAGGGCAGCCCTCCGGCGCTGTCGTGGACGCCTCAGCGATGGCTCACGAACCGGCCGGCGCGCGCGGGGCTGTGAGCATAGCTGGCGAGCTTGCGGCTGGTTCGGCGGCTGCGACAACCGGACCCGATTCCCGCGAAACCTTCGCGGCCCTTGATGCGGAGGGCGCAACAGGGAAGCCAGCCTGGATTCATGCCGGGGCGCAGCGGGCCGAGGCAGGTTTTCAGGATCCGGCTCTGGGTTGGGTCAGCGTCCGGGCGGATTCGAGCGGATGTGGGGTTCATGCCGAGCTGGTGGCTGGCTCAGCCGACGCTGCCCAGGCGCTGGGCAGCCACATGGCAGGCTTAAACGCGTATCTTGCCGAACACCACACACCGGTCGAAACGCTCACGCTGACTTCGCCCGAAGGCGGGTGGTCCGGGTTGGGCAGTGATAAGGACGCGGGACAGCAGATGCAGCAAGGAGCAGGGCAGCAGACAGGGCAGGAGACGGCGCAGGGCGTCGATGCGAGCTCCCCATCCGGCCCGTATCCAGACTCTTCGATCCAGTCGCCAGCCGCTTCATCGGAGTTGCCGGCATTCTTTGCGGGGCTGGGCGGAAACGCACAGGCGGCAAGTTCGGGGGGCATCCACATTTCGGTGATGGCCTGAGCATGAATGCAGGCTCAGGCAACCAACAGTCCGGCGGGAAATAACCCGTCAAACAATGGCGAATACGAACGCAAGTCGAAAGCGAGAAGAGCAGGGAGGCAAAATGGCAGCAGCAATCCTGAATCACCACACAGCGGCGCAGGCTCTTACGGGCACAACCGCAAGCCCTATGGCGGCGGCAGCGGCAAACGGCGCAAGCAGTGCAAGCAGCGCAGCCAGCGACTCGGCCACCATCTCGGCCAATGACTTTCTCACCCTTCTGGTGACCGAGCTGAAGAACCAGGATCCGACCGCGAACACCGACCCCAACGAGTACATCAACCAGTTGGTGAATGTGAACAGCCTGGAGGAGTTGATCTCGATCAACCAGACGCTGACGACGGCTCTCGGCAGCTCCACCACCGCTGCGAGCAGTCGTGCGGCCTCCGCCCAGGCCACCGGTGCAGGCGCGCCAGCTCAATCGGCCTCGCCCAGCGCCGCGGCGACCCTTCCCGGCGCTCTGAACACAGCCGCGACGCAATTGGCTCCCGGCAACCTCGGTATTCCCGCGGCCAACCCCGCGGCACAGAGCGTGGCTTCCTCCCTGAGCGGGCGGCCCCGCGTGCAGTAGCGGTTGCGCGGGCTTGTAGCAGCCCGGCAAAGTTCGTTTACCCGCAGGCCGCCAAGGCCGCGCCAACTTCAAGTGAAGTCACGAGGAGATTTACCATGCCCAGTTTTTACATTCCACTCAGCGGACTCGACGCCGATTCGACGGCGCTCAACACCATTGCCAACAATCTTTCCAACATGAACACCACCGGCTTCAAGGCACAGACGACCAACTTCAGCGACCTGTTTTACCAGCAGGTGGGCACAACCGGATCGGGAGATCAGATTCAGCAGGGAACGGGCGTGCAGGTAGCCTCCAACAGCACCGACTTCACCGGCGGCTCGATCTCCTCGACCGGCATCTCGACCAATGTTGCGATCAACGGCACGGGCTTCTTTGTTCTGGACAACAACGGAAGCCAGCTGTATACACGCGACGGCAACCTCCAGTTAAGTTCCAGCGGGACGCTGGAATCCACCGCCGGCCAGCCGGTAATGGGATATGCCGCGACGAACGGCGTGATCAATACCAGCGGCGCGCTGAGCGATATCGTGATTCCGACGGGGCAGGTGATGCAGCCTTCCGCGACGACGACGTTCGGCATGACGCAAAATCTGAACTCCAACTCCGCCGTGGGCGCCACGGCCTCCAGTCCGGTAACCGTCTATGACTCGTTGGGCAATAGTTACGTTGCCACGGTGAACTACACCAAGACGGGAGCCAACGCCTGGTCTTACAGCATCTCCATGCCAGACAAGCTGACACCCAACTCCACCACGGCGGCTGGCGTCACTACGATCAACTATGATTTTGGGTCGAGCGGCGGCACGCTGGGCACCGTCAATACAGGGACCAATCTGACAATTACCGCGCCCGCCACGGCCGGCGGCACGGCCACCACCGGGCTACCCACATTCTCCGGCTCTCCGGAGACGGTTGCCGATTATGTAACAGACGTGAATGCAGCACTGACCGCGGCTGGCATCACGGTTGGCGCCGGCGGCGTAACGGTCTCAGCGACTGCCGGCGGCGTGTTGTCGATCTCTGGCGCAAATATCTCCACCAGCGGGAGCATCATTCAGGATCCTGTGGGCGCCAACACCACCGGCACGCTGACCTTCGATTCCAGCGGCAATCTGGTCAACCCGGCTGGAGATGTGAGCGGAATTACCTTTGCCGGGCTCTCCGACGGCGCCGCATCGATGAACATGACCTGGGACTTGTTTGGCAGCGCGGGCGCCGGGAAGATCAGCCAGACCGCTGCCGCCAACTCAACCTCGTCCACCAACCAGAACGGATACACAAGCGGCGAGTATCAGAGCTTCAACATCGGCTCCGATGGCACCGTGGCGGCTACCTATTCGAATGGCCAGACCCAGAATGTCGGACAGTTGGCAATTGCCACGGTCAGCAACGAGCAGGGGTTGGTTGACGTGGGCTCGACCGAATATCAGGCCAGCAGCGCCTCTGGAGCGGCTTCTGTAGGCATAGCCGGGGCCGGCGGGCGCGGTACTCTCGAGGGCAGTTCGCTTGAAGCCTCGAACGTTAACATCTCTGCCGAGTTCTCCGACCTGATCATTGCTCAGCGCGCCTTCGAGGCCAACGCCAAGTCGGTCACCACCTTCGATACCATAACCCAGGAAACCATCAACATGATTCACTAATCTGCAATGGGGCGACCTCTGGGCCGCCCCAAGTTTTTCGAGTGCAAACCTCGACTGACAGCCGGGCGGCATGAATTGTGCAGACCGTTCACGAGCCGCGAATGCCGCGAATCTCGATGAACAGTCCCTTTCCTTCGGCCAGAACGCGACCTCTTGCGTCGAGAATCCTGGCTTCGCTCCAGTGTTTGCGGCCCTCGCCGCGAACCAGGCGGCCCTCCATGCGAAGCTGCGCTCCGGAGGGTACTGGCCGAAGGTAGTCGATCTCCATCCGGCGGGTCATGGCCGTCAACCTCCGCGCGCGAACGGACTTGCTCATGATCTCGTCCAGCAGCGTGGCGATGATGCCGCCATGCAGGTATCCGGGCGGACCTTCGAAACTGTCCGGAATCGTAGGAAGGCAAACCACGCTCCCATCTTCGGCAAGCAGGAACTCAAGGTGCAAGCCGGACGGGCTGGCCGGGCCGCAGCCGAAGCAACGGTTCTGGCCGGTGTGCGCCATCGGGGTTAGTTTCTCAAAAGATAAATCCATGATTTCAGCATATCGGAGACGGCAAAGCGTGGCGCGTGACAGGAATCTCCATCTTTTCGCGCAGACTTTTGTGGGTTCCGAGCATCGAACCAACAGGAGGTCTTCCCCGCATGATGGACCGCAGAACCGCAATCAAGCACCTTGGCGGCGTGACGAGTGCGCTGCTATTGACCAAAACCCTGAGAGGCCAGGCACTCCCCGCAGGCCAAACCGCTGCCACTGCGCAGCCCCCAACCGGTCCGTTCACTTTGCCCCCGCTGCCCTATGCCTACGACGCGCTGGAGCCTTACTTCGACGCAGCAACCATGCACCTTCACCACGACAAGCACCACCAGGCCTACGTGAACAACCTGAACGCCGCCGCGGCCGCGCATCCCGAGCTGGCAGGCAAGACGGTGGACGAGTTGGTCGCCAATCTGGACGCCTGTCCTGAATCCGCTCGTACAGCCGTTCGCAACCAGGGCGGTGGGCACGCCAATCACTCCTTCTGGTGGCCGACGCTGGGCAAGGGCGGTACCGCGCCCACCGGCGAGCTGGCCAAGGCCGTCGACCTCAAGTTCGGCTCGCTCTCAGCCTTTCAGGACAAGTTGACTGCCTCGGCCATGGGCGTCTTCGGTAGCGGCTGGTCCTGGCTGGTTAAGTTGCCAGACGGGAGTGTAGCCATCGAAACCACTCCCAATCAGGACAGCCCGCTCACCCTGGGCCACAAGCCGGTACTGGCGGTCGACGTGTGGGAGCACGCCTACTACCTGAAGTACCAGAACCGGCGCGCCGAGTACGTGAAGGCCTTCTTCCAGGTGCTCAACTGGGATTACGTGAGCGGGCAATTCGCTCAGAAGGCGTAAGGAGAACGTGGCCCAGATGGTTTGGCGGAAAGCAGACTGGGCGCTAGTTTGCATAGGGTTGGCGGCTAGCCTTGGCGGCTGCCACTCGGCGCCTTCGCTCTCCCCGCAGGAGGAGGAAGGCAAACACCTTTACCTGGTCCGCTGCGCACACTGCCACGAGGACAACGACCTGGCCCTCAAGAAGGTTCCGCCGGATCTGCACGGCGTCTTTTACCGCAAGACCCTCCCCAGCGGCGCTCCAGCAACGGACGCTGCTGTGCGACAGAATGTTTTGACAGGGAAGGGAATGATGCCAGGCTTCAGCGGCCGCTTCACTGACGAGCAGATGGCGGCGCTGCTGGCTTACCTGCACACAGGACTACGCTGAGGTTATCGCAGTCCGAACGGGTCGAAACTAGCACAATCGCGATGACTGTATACTGGGAGTTGCCATGGCAACCGAGAAAACCTTCTATTTAGAGACCTTCGGATGCCAGATGAATGCCCATGACTCGGAGAAGGTCATTGGCACATTGGAGCACGAAGGCTACCGGCAGGTCGAGTCGGAGGAAGACGCCGGCCTGATTCTCTACAACACCTGTTCGATCCGGGATAAAGCTGAGCAAAAGGTCTTCCACCGCCTCGACGAATACAAGCGCCAGCAGCGGGATGGCAAGCGCTTTGGTGTGCTGGGTTGCGTGGCGCAGCAGGAGGGCGAGAAGATCTTCGAGCGAGCGCCGTATGTTTCTCTGGTTTCCGGCTCGGCCTCGTATCGCAAGCTGCCCGAAATGCTTGCGCGCCTTGAGGCCGGCGAGACGCGAATCACCGGCCTCGACGACCGCCAGACCGAGGAGACCTTCGAGACCGAGTTTACCGCCCGGCAGAATCCCTATCGCGGCTACATCACTATCGTCGAGGGCTGCGACAAGTTCTGCGCCTACTGCGTGGTGCCTTACACGCGAGGCAAGGAACGCAGCCGCAGGTCAAGTTCGGTGCTAACCGAGGCCCGCCGCATCGCAGGCGAGGGTTATACCGAAATTCAGCTCCTCGGCCAGAACGTAAACAGCTACCGCGACCCGGAAGGGAAGCGGAGCTTCGCGGAATTACTTGCCGCTGTAGGAGAGGTGAGCGGCATCCGTCGCGTGCGCTTCACCACCAGCCATCCGCGCGACTTTACCCGCGATATCGTCGAGGCCATCGACGCCGTACCCACGCTCTGCGACCACGTGCACCTGCCGGTTCAGTCGGGGTCGTCACGGATTCTCAGCGCAATGAACCGCGAGTACACCCGCGAGAGCTACCTGGAGCGGATCGCCTGGATCAAGGCCGCGCGCCGGCCCATCTCGATTTCTACGGATATTATTGTGGGTTTTCCCGTCGAAACCGCGAACGACTTCATCCAGACCATGGACCTTCTGGCAGAAGTCGAGTACGATTGCGTCTTCGGCTTCAAGTACTCAGGCCGGCCCAACACCCCGGCTCTGACCATGATCGATTCCATCCCGGAGGCCGAGAAGGCGACCCGGCTTCAAGTCGTGCTTGATCGGCAGCGGGAGATTCAAAGGATTAATTATGCCAGGCACTTGGAACAGACGATGGAGGTAATGGTCGAAGGCGCTAACCCGGCGCGAGGGCAGATTATCGGACGTAGCAGCCAGAACAAGCCGGTCAACTTTACCTGCGCCCAGCCGATCGCTCCGGCGCCCGGAAGCTATCTCCAGGTGAAGATTACCGCGACGCACCCGAATAGTCTGGTAGGCGAAGCCGTCTAAGATGAGAGCGGGCGAAAGGAAGGGAAGCCATGGATATCGAGGTGCGGATACGCGGACTGATGATGGACCCGTCTACCAGCATGCCCATCGTTGTGCTCAAGGACGTCGCTTCCGAGACAGTGATGCCCATCTGGGTCGGAATCTTCGAGGCCAACGCTATTGCGCTGGAGATTGAGAAGGTAGCCGCACCACGCCCAATGTCTCACGATCTCACAAGAAACCTCATCCGTCACTTGAATGCACGACTGGAACGCATTGTTATATCAGAGCTTAAGGATGACACGTTTTTCGCGCAGTTATGGCTGCGGCAGGGGGATGAATCATTGGTTTTGGACGCTCGCCCCTCTGACGCCCTCGCTTTGGCGTTGCGTGCAGATTGCCCCATTTACGTAACAGAGCAGGTGATGCAGACGGCCAAGTTGAACACATCAGGCCCCGCAGAAGGCCCTACGGCAGAACAGCTCCGCGGCTGGCTAGAAGGCTTGAACGACGAGGACCTGGGGCGTTACAAGATGTAGTTCAAGCAGCGTCTTTGCGGCAATAGGCCGTGGGGCGCAACAACTCAATTTATTGCCGGGCGCCAAAGCAGGGAATTGTGACTCTGCTTTAAGGAGGAGCGTGCGCGTTTACGTGATTTGGTTTCAGTATACAGAATATACGTTATCAGACATTCCAACTAGGCCCTAAACCATCTCTTTCGAGCCAAAACTGCGCCTGGATCAGAGAATCTCTGGAGCAAGCAGGTCGGCCATCGTCTCACGGCGTCGAATCAGCCGTGCCTTCGCGCCTTCCACAAGTACCTCGGCGGGACGTAGCCGCGTGTTGTAGTTCGAGCTTTGTGTCATCCCGTATGCCCCTGCATCGAGAATTGCTACCAGATCTCCCGGCGCAACTGGCGCAAGCTGCCGGTCGCGGGCAAAAAAGTCGCCCGTCTCGCAGACCGGACCCACCACGTCCACGATGCGCGGCTTCCCTGTTCTCGGCCTTACCGGCACAATCTCGTGATAGGCCTGGTAGAGCGCGGGACGGATCAGGTCGTTCATGGCGGCGTCGGTAATCACAAAGGTCTTCTTGCCGTTGCGTTTGACCTGCAGGACGCGCGTCACCAGGGCCCCGGCCTGGGCGACGATAAAGCGGCCCGGTTCGATGAGCAGCCGTCCCTTAAAGCCGGCCAGAGCCTTCTCAATGGCCGAGGCGTACTCGCGAACCTTGGCTACGGCATCGAAGTTGCCGTGGTGATAGTCAATCCCCAGCCCGCCGCCCGCATCGACGGTCTTCAGAACAATGCCCTCGCGTTCCAGTTGGCGCAGCAGCTTGCTTACCCGCTCCATGGCTGCGCCAAAGGGCTTGGCCGAGAGAATCTGCGAGCCGATGTGCACGCTGACGCCATGCGGCTCAAGCCAGCGGCTTTTGGCAGCACTCTTGTAAATCTTCAGCGCCTGGCGGATGTCGATGCCAAACTTGTGCTCGCGCAGTCCTGTAGAGATGTAGGGGTGAGTCTCGGCGAAGACATCGGGATTGACGCGCAGGGCGAAGCGCGCTTTGCGTTTAAGCCTGGCGGCGCGGTGGGCGAGCAGCTCCAGCTCCGCTTCGCTCTCGGCGTGGAACTCTAGAATGTCCGCCGTAAGTGCCAGGTCGATCTCGGCAGCCGTCTTGCCCACGCCGGAAAAGACGACCCGGTCCACAGCCTCGGGCGCTGCTGCCAGAACCCGCTCCAGTTCGCCGCCCGACACGATGTCGAAGCCCGCGCCATGCTCCGCCATCAGCTTCAGAATGGCCAGCGCGGAGTTTGCCTTGACTGCGTAGCAGACCAGATTCTCCCAGCCCGCCAGCGCCTGCTGAAACATTCCCAGCCGCTCGACGATCTGGTCGGCGGAGTAGACGTAGAGCGGTGTGCCGTAACGCCTGGCCAGCGTTTCCAGCGAGACCTTGCCGCAGTGCAATGCGCTGCCCGGCTGCGGATTGTGAAACGGACGCGGCGATGAATGTGAAGATAGAACCAAGATCAACTCCCTGAGAATCCTCTCTTGAGCCTACAACATTCCGGGAGGCCTTCGAGCCTTGTGGGGTTTGCGCTCCCGTTACAATATCAGTATGACGGTGCTGCCGATGGTTGACCTGGTGGGCGTTGGATTGAACGCCACCGACACGCTGATTCCACTTTCCGAATACCCGGCGCGCGGCTCCAAGGTTGAGTTTCGCGGCGCAACTGTAATGCCCGGCGGACAGACGGCGACCACCGTGGTTGCCTGCCAGCGCTGGGGAATGAGCACCCGCTATGTTGGCAAACTGGGCGACGACGACGCGTCCCGTCTGCATCGTGATGCATTTGCCAGCGCAGGGGTAGAGGCGCGGCTGGTTGCAGTTGATGGAGCCGCCAGCCCGCAGTCGCTGATCATTGTGGACGGCGGGGGCGAGCGGACGGTACTGTGCAGAAGAGACGAGCGGCTTGTCTTGCAGCCCACGGATCTGGAGCGCGCATGGATTGTGAATTCGCGCGCGCTGCATGTGGACGGTTACGATACGGCCGCGGCCACATTGGCGGCCGGTTGGGCGCGGGCTGCGGGAATTCCCGTCATCGCCGATCTGGATGAACTGTACCCCGGCGTGGAACGGTTAATTGAAAACGTGGACTACCTGATCGTGAGCCGGGACTTCCCTTCCCGGCTGATGAAGGAGAAAGACCTGGAGAAGGCGCTGCGCGGGATGATGTTGCGTTACGGCTGCACGCTGACGGCCGCAACGCTGGGAGAGGACGGCGTACTGGCTTGGGATGGCGCCCGACTTCTACACCGTTCCGCTTACCGGGTACCGGTCGTGGATACGACCGGCGCCGGAGACGTCTTCCACGCCGGATTCATCTATGGTCTGCTCCAGGGTTGGCCTCTCGAGCGGCAGCTCGACTTTGCCTGCGCCGCCGCGGCGCTGAACTGCACGGCAGCCGGGGCCAGAGGGGGCATCCATCCGGTCGTCGCCATTGAGGAGCTGATGGCGACAGCCTCGCGCTACGACGTTGAGCCAGCTAATCTGCTCCGGGTTGAGTAGAAGGCCTGCCTGACAAGCAACTTC
>JBAVYF010000286.1:0-1542 GCA_049698655.1 Occallatibacter sp.
GTTGTCGGAGATTGCACAACAGGAGACCGTTCTTCACGCTGATGGACCGGGGCCAGATTGCCCGACGGAGAGTCCATTGGCGCAGAAGTGGTTTGCAGTCTACACCTCGCCCCGCCATGAGAAGCGCGTGGGCCAGTACCTGAGTCTGAAGGAAATTGAGCATTATCTGCCCCTTTATCGAACGCAGCGCAAGTGGAGAGACGGCTCGAAGGTCACACTGGATCTGCCGCTGTTTCCCGGCTACCTCTTTGTCCGCATCGACCGGAGCGAGCGCGTGCGGGTGCTGCAAGTGCCGGGGGTGCTGAGCTTTGTGGGCGGAACGGGCCGCCAGCCGGCTTCGTTGCCGGAATCGGAGATCGACGCGCTGCGCGCCGGCCTTGCCCTTCGCCACGCCGAACCGCACACTTTGCTGACCGTGGGGCAGAGGGCTCGCATTCGATCCGGTCCGCTGGCCGGGATGGAGGGCGTCGTGGTGCGGCGGAAAAATAGCCTGCGCGTAGTTCTAACCATGGACCTGATCCGCCAAAGCGTGGCCGTAGAGGTGGATGAAACTGAGCTGGAAACCCTGGACTCCGACACCCCAAGCCGCAACACTGGCCGCGCAACCTGATCAGGCCCACGCGCGGTTCAAGAGCATATTCGTAGAGAGTGAAATGGAATGGGGTCCCCACGGACAGGTCTTCGTCCGTGGGGTGGTATTTTGCGGCCAGGGTGGGATAGTACGCTACTTCTTCTCAGAATCCGCCGGGGCAACCGCGCCCGGGAAGATGCCCTCGAGGGGCGCGCGCTTCTTCTCTTCCTGGTCCGGCTGCGGCAGCGGCTTGCGCGGCAGCATCTGGTCGCGCTGAGCCGCGTTGTAAAGGAAGATGGCCTCGACGGTGGCGATCTGCTTCAGATCCGCCGGCTGCAGCCGTTCGTAGACGTCTTCGTTCGAGTGGTGCGTGCGCGATTCGTAGTCCAGCATCTCCTGAATGAACTGGAAGCCCGGAATACCCACCGCATCGAAGCTCAGATGATCGGTGCCGCCGGTGTTGCGGTTGGTGATGGTGGTTACTCCCAGGTCCTTGAGCGGAGCAATCCACTGGGCGAAGATGGGCGCGATGGCCGCATTGCCTTGCGTGTAGATGCCGCGGATTTTGCCGGTGCCGTTGTCCACGTTGAAGTAGGCGGAGATGAGTTTCTGCTCCGGCTTCACCTCAAGCGGCCCGGCTGCCCGGCGCATGAACTCCGGCAGTTGCATCTGATCGGGCGCCGTTGAAAGTTTGGCCGAGCCGAAGTGGATGGTGCAGTAGCCCTTCGAGCCGAATATCCCTTCCTCCTCGCCGCTCCACAGAGCAATGCGGATGGTGCGCCGCGGCTTCACGTCCAGCGCCTTGAGAATGCGCATCGCTTCCATGGCCACGATGGTTCCCGCGCCGTTGTCGGTGGCGCCGGTGCCGGCCGTCCAGCTATCCAGGTGGCCGCCCACCATCACCACCTGCTCCTTGAGCTTCGGGTCGGTGCCGGGAATTTCGGCCACCGTGTCGAAGCCGTGCTCATGCT
>JBAVYF010000287.1:0-1510 GCA_049698655.1 Occallatibacter sp.
GGCAAAGAGCAGGTTGGCCACGTTGGCGCCGGCGATGGCCAGCACCAGCAGCACCACCACCGAGAGCGCGGAGAGGAAGATCAGCGCCGGGGTGCTTGCGCCCGGCTGCAGCGCACCCGCCTGGTACATCGAAAAGACGTCGTCCTTATCGGTCTTGGGATAGCTGAGCGCCAGCCGCTGGGCCAGCGCATTCAACTCGGCGGCAGCCTGCGCGCGAGTCACGCCGGGCCGCAGCCTGGCGAAGACTGACAGCATGGAGTTGTCGCGGTCCGCCATTTTGGTCAGGTCGGAAAACTGCGGAAGCAATTGGGAGGTATCTCCGATCGGCACAAAAAACTGCGCGTCGAGAATCTGTTCGATGCTATGGAAATCGGCCGGAGCCACGCCCACCACGGTAAAGACGTGGCCGGAGAGCGTTATGGTCTTGCCCACAATGGCTGGATCGCCGTGGAAGCGGCGCTGCCACAGCGATGTGCTCAACACCGCCACGGGTTCTTTTTCCTCGCTGCTGGCAAAACCGCGCCCCAGCGTCATGCGCAGTTGGGCCACGTCGAAGAAGTTCGTCGTGACCGTCTCGCCGAAGACGCGTTCCGGCTCGCCGCTGCCGCTCACCGAGGCAGGCGCCAGGGGAAAGTACGCCGCCACGCCGGAGAAGGACTTCACCTGATCGCGCAGATCCTTGTAAAGAGGCAGCGAAAAGGAATCGCTGTCGCGCTTAGGTTCGAGCGACACCAGCGTGGCCGGATCGCCCACCGGCGCGGGGCGCAGGATAAAGCGGCTGACCATGGAGAAGATGGTGGCGTTGGCGCCGATGCCCAGGCCGATGGAGAACACTGCGATGGCTGTCAGCGCGGGCTGCCTGGCGAGCCGGCGCAGGCTGTAGGCGAGATCGCGCCCGAGAGATTCCAACCACGGCAATGTGCGCCGCTCGCGATAAGCCTGCCGCGTCTGCTCCGCTCCGCCGAGGCGGATGAGCGCCTGCCGTCGGGCTTCTGATGGGCTAAGTCCGGCGCGGATGCCGTCCACTGTATGCATGGCCACATGGCTTTCGAGCTCGGCCTCGAATTCGCAGTCGTCGCGCTGCGCGCTGAATAGCCCGCGCAGCCGCATCCATAATGCTCTGAGTTTTCGCATCATGCCTCCTCTGCCGGAGCGAGAAAGCGCGCCAGGATAGCGGTGGTCTGCGCCCACTCTTCCGTAGCCTTTTTCACCTGGCGCTGGCCGGTTTTGGTCAACTCATAGAATTTGGCGCGGCGGTTGTTATCGGATGTGCCCCAGCGGGAGCGGATGAACCCCTCTTGCTCCAGCTTGAGCAGCGCGGGATACAGTGTGCCATAGTTCAACTGCAACAGATCGCCGCTGGTCTGTTCGATGCGCCGCGCGAGGCCATAGCCGTGCAGCGGTCCCAAAGTTTCCAGCGTACGCAGCGCCATCAGCGCCAGCGTGCCTTGCCAAACATCGGTTTTTTCACCCATCTCCGCCTCCTCTTGCCAACCCATAGGAGCAATAT
>JBAVYF010000288.1:0-1639 GCA_049698655.1 Occallatibacter sp.
GCTGCGTACGCTGCTGGAGGTCACAAACAGCCGCGGTATCGTGATTGCCGAGAACAACGACTCGGCCAGCGCCTACCTGCAACAGGGATTTCGCGGCGTGGTCTTCCGCAGCGTCACCGGGCCTGCCCTGCTGGAGTGTGTGCGCGCCGTAGCCGGAGGCGACACCTGGCTGCCTCCGCAGCTCATGGTAGCCGAATCGCCCGAGGAAGACATGGTCGGCACCCGCGTCCGCGACCGGCTCACCCCCAAGGAGATGCGCATCGTCGCGCTCATTGTCCAGGGATGCAAGAACCGCGAGATTGCCACCCGCCTCAAGACCACCGAGCAGGTCATCAAAAACTACCTGCGCTCCGTCTACGATAAGACCGGTGTCAGCGACCGGCTCGAACTGGCGCTGTTCACCATCCACCACCGGGTGCTGGCTGCCGCCGCCGCCGACGTAGGCAGCAAGCTGGAAGCCGAGGAGACTGCCCAGCCGCGCGTCATGGCCTAGCCCCCCAGAGAACCCGACAACTCACCGTTAATATTCCAGACGCTTGTGCCCCATCTTCATCGCGTTCTTTGCGGTTATGACGGGATATTTTATAACTGCAGTTTTATGGCTTTTCGGAGAAGGCCATCGCTCGAAAAGCCTTCAACTTCATCGGGGAATCTTCCCAGGTCCCGGTTCTGAGACCTGGGAAACCACGAATCTCCACTGAAACCTTACAGCTTTTCCGCCACACTCTTGGATTGCGTGAACAACAGCAGATAATCCGGCCCTCCGGCCTTGGAGTCGGTGCCGCTCATATTGAAGCCGCCGAAGGGATGCGCCCCCACCATCGCGCCGGTGCACTTACGGTTGAAATAAAGATTTCCCACGTGGAACTCGCGGCGGGCAATGTTCAGCTTCTCGCGGTCGGTGGAGTAGATGGAGCCGGTCAGGCCGTACTCGGTATTATTGACGACCTTCAGCCCCTCCTCGAAGCTGGCCACCTTTACGAGCGCCAGCACCGGCCCGAAGATCTCCTCCTGCGAAATCACCGCATTGGGAGCCACGTCGGCAATTACGGTCGGCTCCAGGAAGTAACCGCCATCGGCCGTCGCCGGAGCCTTGCCGCCAGCAAGCAGGCGTCCTTCCTTCTTGCCGATTTCGATGTACCGCAGCATCGAATCGAGCGCAGCCTTGTTAATTACCGGGCCGAGGTAGTGGTTGGCAGCCGGGTCGCCCACGGTCAACTTTGCTATGCGCTCCAGCAGCTTGGTGATAAACGCGTCGTAAATCGGCGCTTCAACGATGGCCCGCGAGCAGGCCGAGCACTTTTGTCCGCTGAATCCGAAGGCCGAGGCCGCGACGCCATCGGCTGCCGCGTCGAGATTGGCGTCGGCGCAAACCAGGATCGTGTCCTTGCCGCCCATCTCCAGAACCGTCCGCTTGAGCCAGATCTGGCCCTTCTGCGTGTGCGCCGCGCGCTCGTGAATTTCCAGGCCAACGGCCTTGGAGCCGGTGAAGGAAATGAAGCGCGTCTTGGGATGTTCGACAATTGCGTTGCCGAATGTGGAGCCGCTTCCGGGGCAGAAGTTGACCACGCCCGCCGGCATGCCCGCCTCTTCTAATACCTCATAGAACTTGGCTGCAATCGTAGGCGCGTCGCTGGAG
>JBAVYF010000289.1:0-17320 GCA_049698655.1 Occallatibacter sp.
TTGACCGGCAAGCCAAGCGCCGCCAGTTTCGGCAACAAGCCTTGATAGAGCGCGGTCACGCCATCATCATTGAAACGCGACGCCTGAGTGCCGTATACCGGCATTTGTTCCGGCTGCCTGCTCCATAAGTCGTGATTGCGCTGCACCTGTTTACAGACATCGCGCAGCGCGTCTTGAGAGCCCTTGCGATCGAATTTGTTGATGGCGACAAAGTCGGCAAAATCCAGCATACCGATCTTTTCCAGTTGCGATGCAGCGCCGAATTCCGGCGTCATGACATAGGTGCTGAGATCGACCAACGGCACGATGGCAGAGTCGCCCTGGCCGATGCCAGAGGTTTCTACAACGATCAGATCGAAGCCGGCTACCTTGCAGGCGGCGATCACATCCGGCAGCGCCGGCGAGATTTCGGAGCTGGCCTCGCGGGTCGCCAGCGAGCGCATGAAAACTCGCTCCTGGCCATTCCACGGGCCAATCGCGTTCATGCGGATGCGGTCGCCCAGCAACGCGCCGCCCGTTTTGCGGCGCGAGGGATCAATCGAGATCATGGCGATCTCCAGGGCGTCGCCCTGGTCAAAGCGTATGCGGCGAATCAGTTCGTCGGTCAGCGACGATTTGCCGGCGCCGCCGGTTCCGGTTATGCCGAGCGTGGGCGCAGTGACAGACTTCGCGGCCTGATGCAACGCGGCCTTCAGTTCCGGAGCTGCCTTGCCGTTTTCCAGCGCGGTAATCAACTGCGCCAGCGCGCGATGCCGCGATCCTGCCTCGCCGTTCGTCAATGCAGCCAGAGTGGCGGGGGCGTACTGTGAGAGATCGATGTCGCAGGCCTGAATCATCGACAGGATCATGCCGGCCAGGCCCATTCGCTGGCCGTCTTCGGGGCTGAAGATGTGGGCCACGCCATAGGCTTGCAATTCCGCGATCTCGGCGGGAATGATGACGCCTCCGCCGCCGCCGAATACCTTGATTTGGGCGCCGCCGCGCTCTTTCAGCAGGTCGATCATGTACTTGAAATATTCGATATGTCCGCCCTGATAGCTGGAGACCGCGATTCCCTGCGCATCTTCCTGCAGTGCGGCGGTCACAATCTCGTCAACCGAGCGGTTGTGGCCGAGGTGTATGACTTCCGCGCCGTGGGCCATCAAAATGCGGCGCATGATGTTGATCGAGGCGTCGTGACCATCGAAGAGCGAGGCCGCCGTGACAAAACGAACTTTGTTGGCAGGTTTGTATACGGTTGGCTTTTGTGGAATGGATAAGCCGGTCATGGACATCCTCGCATCTGCTCGGTGGAATCAAGATATAAGTCGAGTCCTGCTCTTGTCCAACACCAGAGGTGCCCGAAGAAACAGGCAGGTTGTGGTGCGACCGTTGACAGGCGCCACGCAGCTAGTACAAAACTATACAGACTCAATCCAACGCGCGTGGGATACAATCAAGTTGTGTATTTTCAATGGTGTACGCGGATTCTACTTCCTCTGCCTCCACCATTCACTCACTCTTTGACAGGGCTGAATGTCATCTTCGTGCCTTCTTTCGCGTTGCTACTCCTTATACTGAAGGTGCGTCCAATGCGGTGAGGACGTCGCGGAGTGTCACTCCCGCCGGAAGTGCGAGCCGATGCTTCATCGGGGACTGCAACCGGTCTATAGTTTGCCCCATTCCGGGGAATTTGATACGCTCAGGCCATCTTCAAGCTGAGCGAAAGGAGAGTTATCATCATGGCAGAAGAAAACAAGATCAACGGTCTGGCGTGGTTTGTGGCTGGATTGGGCGTCGGCGCGCTGGTGGGGATTCTTTACGCCCCCAAGAGCGGCCGCGAGACCCGGGAAGACCTGATCGCTGGAGCCCGAGAGGGGACCGAGTACCTGCGCGTCCGCACCCGGCAAGCCGTCGAACAGGTAGGCAACCTGGTGGACCAGGGCAAGGAACAGATGGGCGAATATGTAGAGCGCGGCCGCGAGGCGGTGGATCGTGGGCGGGCGCAGTGGGAAGAGTTTGTGGAGCGCGGCAAGAACCTGGTTTCTGAACAGACCGGCCGGGTGACCGCGGCCGTTGAAGCCGGGCGCCAGGCATATAAGACACCCCCTGTTGCCGACGAACCCAAGGAGCTTTGAGCCGGCGCTTACTCTGAGCCAGATTTCGATCCGGCCCGATGGTGTCCAAGGGAGTATCCGTTCATCCGCCCTGAGCCCTGCGCGCGTGAGAGATTGCGGCTCAAGCGCAGGCTCAGGAGACAACGCTTCGACCTGGTTGGGGAGCACACAAGAGAACAGTTCCCGAGCCCGCAGATCAACCGAGCGATACCACTCCAATGCCTAAACTGGACAATCAAACCATCCTGCTTGCCTTAACTGTTGTAATTGGGCTGGCCGTGTTGCTGCAGACCATCATCCTGCTGGCAATCTTCGTCTCTATTCGCAAGGCGGCCGGCTCAATCCGGCTAGAGGTCGAGAAACTGCGCGCCTCGCTCATGCCCGTCATCTACGACACGCGGGATACCCTTGCCAGCACGCGGGATACTCTTGCCAAAACGCAGGAGTTCCTTGCCAACGCGCAGGGGTTCCTTATTCGCGTTTCGCCCAGGATCGAGGCAACCGCCAGCGACCTGGCGGAGATTACGCACGGGCTGCGCACACAGACCGCGCAGATGCAATCCTCGGCCATGGAGATTCTAGAACGGGTGAGGAAGCAAAGCGACCGGGTAGATCACATGATCACCAGCCTTCTGGACACCGTGGACCGCGCCGGGGGCTTTGTGGCCAATGTCGTCAGCCGACCGGTACGGCAGATTTCGAGCATCCTGGGGATAGTAAAGGCGGTCGTTGAATCGCTGCGCACGCCCCCAACACTGCGCCGACCGGCCCCTCCCGCCGGCGAAGACCGCTTCGTCTAAACGGCACGTGCCTATGGGGCGCACGGCTCCGGGCGGCTGGCCGGGGCGGCGCTGAGGCAGGCTCCTGCGTAAAAAAAAGGGGCAGGGACGATCACAGTCCCTGCCCCTTTTCCATTGCGCGGGATGGTTGCTTACCGCTCGTCAACCTGAATCACCTGAATGGAATACGCCGGCAACGTGGCTTGCAGATGGTTGCTCACGCCGTGAAGAGCGGTTTCCACCGGGACAATCCGCTCCGGGTCATTCAGCGTATTGGTGGCCTGGGTGCTCTGCGCGCTCAGGCTTATCTGCGTGCCCGTACCGGCCAGCTTTGCGCCGGTAAACTCGATCTCCACCGGCTGCGGGGTGGAAGAGGCGTTGACCAGCTTGAGATAAAGCCGCTTCTTGGCCGAGTCGCGCGTGATGGAGTAGAAGAGCTTAGGCCCCGCGCCCTCCAGTTTTGATCCGAGAGTCTCGTCGCCCAGGTGAGAGGCGAACATCACCTGCGCGTAATAGCTGGGAGAGCCGTAGCTGCGCATCGCGTCGTAGCCGATCAGGTCGGGCTCCCATTGCATGCCGCCGGGGCTCGCGTTGACCAGCAAAGGAGCGTAGGCCGCCATCACCACGATGTCGCTGTTGCGCTCCAGGCCGGTCATCCAGGCCGCGTCGCCCAGCGCCGCGCCAAAGTTAGGGGTAGGCGAACCCTCCAGGGTGGCCCACTCACCCACGAAAACTTTAGGCCCGTTGCGGTCGGTCTTGTCGTAGTGCGTCGCGTCGTGAAAGAACTGCGTGGCGCGCACATAGAAGTGGTCGTCGACGACATCGGGCCGGATGCTCTTCACAGGCATCGTGGCGATCAGTTGCAAATCGGGATACCTGGCCTTGATGGCCTTGTAAAACTGCGTGTAGCGGCCTTCGTAACTTCCCGACTTATCGAAGTTGTCCTCGTTGCCGATTTCGACATAGGTGAGCTTGAATGGCTCTGGATGCCCGTTCTTGACGCGAATGGCTCCCCATTTGGTTTCCGCGCCGCCGGTTGCGTACTCCAGTTCGTCCAGGGCGTCCTGCACGTAGGGTTCGAGATCGGAGCCTGGATTGACGTGCTCCTGGGCCATTGAGTAACCGGCATAGACGGCCAGCACCGGTTGCATCTTCAGGTCTTCGCACCACTCCAGGAACTCCAGCAGCCCCAGTCCATCCGAGGAGTGGTAGCGCCACGGGCTGGGATGGGTGGGCCGGTCCACCAGTGGCCCGATCGTCTTCTTCCACTCAAACCGCTCGGAGATGTGGTCGCCCTCCAGGTAGTTGCCGCCGGGAAAGCGCAGAAAAGCCGGATGCATGGCCGCCAGTTTTTCCATCAGGTCGATGCGATTGCCATTCATACGGTTGTGGTATGTGGGCGGAAATAATGAGACGAGATTAAGCCAAAGCGTTCCGGCGTGCCCCACGGTGAGGGCGAGATGGTTGGCCGCCGAGGCAGGAATCGCGCCTGTCTTCAGGGTAAATTCGTACTGCTTCCACTCCATTGAGATTCCGGAGACGGCTGCGGTGGCGACGGCCTTGCCGCTGGCATTATCGACCAGGCTCACGGTAACCGCGCCCAGGTCGACGGAGCCGGCCTTGGCGAAGAACGAGCCTTTGTAAGTCGTGTTGGGCCGCAAAGGCATGCCCCAGTAGCCATCGTTCAGCACGCCGGCCTGGTTCTGCGGATCGGCCTGCTTCACGTCGAGCCGCAGGCTGCGATTCAAGGCTTTGCTGGGGCCGGTCTGCTTATCGACCGAAATCGCGGCCTGCGCGTTGCCGCCTTCCACCAGCAGCCAGTGTTGGATGCCGGACCAGTCGTTTCCTAAGGTGCGATTGCTAACCATCTCCGCATAGAGGCCACCGTCGTAGGAGTAGTTGATCTCCTCGGTCATCAAGCCATAAAGCGTCGGACTGACCTTGGAGACCGGCTGATCGGCATGAATGGTGAGGATGGCAGGCGGCGCTTGCGCATGGACGCAGGCAGCGGCAAGAACGGCGACGGCGGCCAGAGCGGCCGCGCAAGAAAACGCTTTCGTAATCATCGATAATCTCTCTGAAGCCGACACCCGGCCAGTATAAAACGCGGACCCGCCGGTGAAGTGCGCCTGTTGGCCGCGCGCGCTGGGCGCGGAGCCGGAGCTCAGACAATCCATACCCCGCCGACCACCTCGTCGCCATCATAAAAAACGGCCGACTGCCCCGGCGTGACGGCACGCTGCGGCTCGTCGAAGGTGGCGATGACCTCGTCCGTTCCGGCGGGCTCCAAAGTGGCCCAGGCAGGCTCATGACGGTGGCGAATCTTGATCTGCACGCGCATCGGTGCGGTCAGCTCTGGAATCGAAATCCAGTTCAAATCCCGCGCGCGCAGGATGCGCGTGGCGAGTTCTTCATCTGCGCCCACGGTCACCCGATGGCTGGCCGGGTCGATGTTGAGCACGTAGAGCGGCGAAGGAGAACTGACGCCCAACCCCTTGCGCTGGCCCACAGTGAAGTTGAAGATGCCCTCGTGATGGCCCAGAACTTCGCCGGTTGAGGCAACCAGTTCGCCAGCCGTCTCCGGCAACTGCCGGCCCTGCTCTTCGAGATACGCCGTCAGAAACTGCTTGTAGTCACCGCCCGGGATGAAGCAGATCTCCTGCGAGTCGGGCTTCTCGGCTAGCGCCAGGCCGTGCTGCCGCGCGATCTCGCGCACCTCGGGCTTGGTCATCCGGCCCAGAGGAAAGAGGGTGTGGGCGAGCTGCTCCTGCGTCAGGCCAAAGAGGAAATAGGTCTGGTCCTTGGCCAAGTCGGCGGGGCGCTTGAGAATCCAGCGACCGCGTGCTGCGTCGAACTCGTTGACCGCGTAGTGGCCGGTGGCGATGCGGTCGGCGCCAATGGAGCGCGCGGTCTGAAGCAACTGGTCGAACTTGAGGTGGTTGTTGCAGAGCGAGCAGGGGATGGGCGTGCGCCCAGCCAAGTACTCGGCGACAAAGGGCCGGACAACTGCTTCTTCGAATCGCTCCTGCTGGTTGACGACGTAGTAGGGAATCTTGAGGTGCTCGGCCACGCGGCGCGCATCGTACACGTCGTCGAGCGAGCAACAGCGGCCGGCCTTGGGCGCTTCACCACCCCAACGACGAAGACCTGTCGTTGGGGACCCCGGATTGTCGGGGATGCCGTGCTTGCCGGCCAGGCGGGTTTGATCCCATAACTGGAGGGTCAGGCCAACAACAGAATTGGGCGAATCGGCGGAGCCGTCGCCCGAGTGGGCGAGCAACGCCGCAACCGTCGAGGAGTCAACTCCTCCGGACATGGCTACGGCGATGGTGGTGCGCTCGGGCATTGGGAAAATCTCGCTTGCAACAGAAAACTCGTTGCTTTGAAAGGGCACGACTTCAGTCGTGCCGTAAATGGATCAAAACAAAGGCGGGCTTTAGCCCCTGAGGGAAGCTTTTCATCGTGCAATTACTTGAAGATTCATCACTTAAAGCACATTGCTCTTACCAAGGTTGCAAGCCTCGCACAGAGTTTGAAGGTTCTCCTCAACGGTTTCGCCGCCAACACTCCAAGCGATGATGTGGTCAACATGCAGTTCGAGACCTGGCGTTAATGCTGGACTTGCTCCGCATGCTCGGCAGGAGAAGTTATCTCGTTTCAGGATACGAAATCGAAGACGCAAAGAAGGATCGCGGCCCGTTCGATGACCACTGGCCGCTTCTATTGGTGTCGAAGAACTTCTATCCTGAGAGTTTGCGAATTCAACAAATTGCTCAAGTGCCTCCATCCACGTACTGAAGCGTCTCTTATAAGCACCCCCAGAAATCGTCGAGGGTAGTTTTGCCAATTCTGCCATTCGTGGTTGTCGTCCATAATGCTCCCACAGGCGCATAATATTCTCAAAAAGACGCTCGTCTGAATAATAAACTTCATTTGATATTTCAAGTCCGGCAGCAATAAGAGCTTTGTTCCATGTACCAAAGCGTAGCCTTAACGTGGATGTATCATATTTTCCAAACTCCGAATACAGGGCCATGGTAACAAATTTTGTCCCCTTAGACTCAGAGACACGCTGAATGTCCGCGAGTAAGTCGTCAGTGGTGACAGGCGCGCCATTAACCCTACTGAGTTGAAACCTCGAATCACCCATAATCGCCTCAATCGAAACATGATTGATTATATCTTTGTGAGGGATATCCAATCTCTCGCTACATTCCCTCAGGGGCTAAAGCCCAGTCATTCTGTAGGCTGTTTGCGGCACGGCTAAAACCGTGCCCTTTCAAAGCTACGCATAATCCGCAACGGCTTTCACCCCAGCGTTCCAGTTGCTACCGGCGAAATCGCTCGTAAATGCTCGACGGCTTCGGGAACCACTTTCAACACGTAATCCACATCGGCCTCGGTCGCGGTTTTGAGCAGGCTGAAGCGCAGGCTGGCGCGGGCGCGCGTTTTGTCCAGGCCCATGGCCATCAACACGTGGCTGGGCTCGGTGGCGCCGGAGTGGCAGGCCGACCCGCCGCTGACGGCCACGCCCTTCAAATCGAGCGCAATCACCAGCGCCTCGCCTTCCACCTGATTGAACCAGATGTTGGTGGTGTTGGCCGCGCGGGGCACGGGTTTGCCTCCATCCCACGCTCCGTTCACACCTGTGCCGGAGATCTGCAAGACACCAGCCTCCAGCCGGTCGCGCAGCTTGCCCATGCGATCGATGGTTCCATCTACAAGAGAGTGCATGGCCAGCTCCGCGGCTTTGGCAAAACCCACGATGCCGGGGACGTTTTCCGTTCCGGCGCGCTGGCGTCGCTCATGGCTGCCGCCCACCAGCAACGATTCAATCGGCGTCCCGCGGCGCACAAACATTGCGCCTATGCCCTTGGGGCCGTGCATCTTGTGGGCGCTGATCGACAGCAGGTGGCAACCGAAGCGGCGCACGTCGAATCGCACCTTGCCCGCGCCCTGCACCGCGTCGATGTGAAAAAATACCCCCGTCTCAGCGGCGATCTTGCCGATCGACTCGACGGGCTGCAGCACGCCGGTCTCGTTATTGGCCAGCATCACGCTGATGAGCCGCGTCTCAGGCCGGAGGGCACGCAGGATGTCCGTCGGCTCAATCAGTCCGCTGGGCCGGGGCGCGACAAAGGTCGTCTCCACGCCATGCGCGGCCATGCGCCTGGCCGCCTCCAGAATCGCGGAGTGCTCAATCGAAGTAGTAATGAAGTGGTCGCCCGGGTGCAGCAGGCCAAAGATGGCCGTGTTGTCGCCCTCGGTGCCGCCGGAGTTGAAGACCACTTCGGCATCGTGGCAGTTGAAAAACTCGGCCATCGTCGCGCGGGCGTGGTCCACGGCGGCGTGCGCCTGCTGGCCGTCGAGGTGAATCGAGGAGGCATTGCCGAAGCGCTCCATCCAATATGGGCGCATGGTCTCCATCACCTCCGGCAGCAGGGGGGTGGTGGCATTGGCGTCCATATAGACTCGCTTCATCGTGCAATCTCCTTTTTCCGATTGTACGGGGAATCGTGATTCTGCGCGCGGCAGTGGCGCTCAATGGGCAATAGACGGGCCTCGGCTGTCATGAATCGGCTTTGATCTGGTAAATTACCTGCACGCGGCTCAGGCCGCCAAAGGAGATTTCATGTTCAAACTTCCCTACGTTACAGGCTGCATTGTCGGTTGTTGCCTGCTATCTGCAGCATCCACGCTCGCCCTTGCCCAGGCTGCCGCGCCAGCCAAGCCCGCCGTGGGCACGCCAATCCCACCCGCACAGGCCTACGACAAAGTGCTCAGCATCATGGAGCAGCAGTTCGTCTCGGCCGCCGAGGCCATGCCGGATGACAAATTTAACTTTGCGCCCCCAGCCAGCCTAGGCGAGTTCAAGGACGTACGCACCTTCGCCCAGCAGATCAAGCACGTGGCCGAGTCCAACTATTACTTTTTCGGTGGACCGGATTCCACGGAAGCCGGCGACAAGGCGATGTCGGATTCGATAGAAAAGCTCACCACCAAAGCCGATATCGTGAAGGCGCTGAAAGATTCCTTTACTCAGGCCCATGCGTTTGTGGACGCCATTACCCCGGAGAACGCCTTTGTGCAGACCGCGCATGGCACGCGCGCAGGCATGGCGGCCTTTGGAATCGCGCACGTCATGGATCACTACGGACAATTGGTGGTGTATCTGCGCATGAACGGGATCGTTCCCCCGGCAAGCCGCAAGGCGATGTAACTCTCGCCCCAGGACCACGCGGCAGGATGGATGCCGGAGGCTAATTCCGGCGTCCATCCTGTCAGTTTTCCGCATCAGTTCTTGTGCGCTGCATTGAGCAAGCGCCGCCGCTTGGCCTCTGCTGTCCAGCACCCACCTCTGGGCCGCAGATTCGGCGGCTTTTCCTGCGAGTCGTTCCCTAAGCTCTTGAATCCAGACAAACTATCGGCCATCGCCAGCCGCGATACTCAGACAGCCGATTTTTCTGTTTCCCTCGCGCCCCTTCTCTGCCATACTTGTAAGTGTCCACCTCGTACGGCCAATCCCAACAATCGAAGAGTGAGGTTGCACCCATGTCGGCAAAGTATGTCTTTGTGACGGGCGGAGTTGTGTCCAGTTTGGGCAAGGGCCTGGCGGCAGCCTCCATCGGATGCCTGCTGGAAAGCCGCGGCCTGCGCGTCAACCTGATGAAGTTCGACCCCTACCTCAACGTCGATCCCGGCACCATGTCGCCATTCCAGCACGGCGAGGTCTTCGTCACCGACGACGGCGCCGAGACCGACCTCGATTTGGGCCACTACGAGCGCTTTACCCACGCGCCATTGTCGCGTGACAACAACCTCACCACGGGGCGCATCTACGAGCAGATTATTTTGAAGGAGCGACGCGGCGACTACCTCGGCAAGACCGTACAGGTCATCCCGCACGTAACTAACGAGATCAAGAACGCAATGCGCAAGGTCTCGGCCAACGGCGCCGACGTGACCATCGTCGAGATCGGCGGCACGGTGGGCGACATCGAGTCGCTGCCGTTTCTGGAGGCGATCCGCCAGATGCGCCAGGAGCTGGGCCGGGAGAATACGGTCTTTGTCCACCTCACGCTGGTGCCGTGGATCACCGCCGCCCAGGAGCTGAAGACCAAGCCCACGCAGCACTCCGTCAAGGAGCTGCTCTCCATCGGCATTCAGGCCGACATCCTGATGTGCCGCTCGGACCGCAACCTGAGCCGGGAGATCAAGCAAAAGATTGCCGCCTTCTGCAACGTCGAAGAGCGCGCCGTGATCGGAGACAAAACCGTGCCCTCCATCTACGAGGTGCCGCTATGCTTTGCCCAGGAGGGCGTGGATGCGCTCATCCTCAAATACCTGCACAAGGAAGCGCCCGAAGCCGACCTGGCCAGGTGGAAGGACCTGGTCCATCGCTGCTACAACCCCAAAGACGAAGTCCACATCGCCATTGTGGGCAAGTATGTGGAGTATGAGGACAGTTACAAGTCGCTCAAGGAGGCCATGACTCACGGAGCGACCTCGCAGAACCTCAAGCTCAAGGCAACATGGATTGAAGCCGAGGGGCTGGAGTCGAAGACTCCAGAGGACCGCAGTTATGAGTCGCAGTTAGCCGGATTCGACGGCATTCTGGTTCCCGGCGGCTTCGGCAAGCGCGGCATCGAGGGTATGTTGAACGCCATTCGCTACGCCCGCGAGAAGCAGGTGCCCTACTTCGGAATTTGCCTGGGCATGCAGACCGCGTGCATCGAGTTTGCCCGCAACGTCTGCGGACTGAAGGACGCCAACTCCAGCGAATTCGACCCCGCCAGCCAGCACCGCATCATCTACAAGCTGCGCGAGCTTCTGGGAGTGGAAGAGATGGGCGGGACGATGCGCCTGGGCGCATGGACCTGCATCCTGCAAGAGGATTCGCTCGCCGCCCGCGCCTACGGCGTGACAGAAATCAGCGAGCGCCATCGCCATCGCTACGAGTTCAACCGCGAGTACGAAGCCCTGCTGACCGGCGGCGGCTTGCGCCTGAGCGGCACCACCCCCGACTCCACTTACGTCGAGATCGTCGAGCTTCCCGGACACCCGTTCTTCCTGGGCTGCCAGTTCCACCCGGAATTCAAGTCCAGGCCGCTGGAGCCGCATCCCATCTTCCGCGAGTTTATCGTGGCGAGTTATAGGAACCGGCAAGGGCGGCTAACATCCGAAATCATTCGAGCCTCAACTCTCACCAACACAGTGTCATCCTGAGCAACAGGACGCTGAGCAAAGTGCAGCGGAAGGGAGTCGAAGGACCTGCGGTTGTTATTCGTCCTTCTCCCGCGTTCAACTGTGACTGGTGTCAGTTCCGTTCATGCGTAGGTTCCGACTGAACCTTTGCAGTCTTCTTACTAGCGCGCAAGACACAATCGATAGCTTCAAGAACGATCGCCCGCATGGTTGTACCTCCTTGCTTAGCGCGGGCCTTCAGCCAGGCATGAATCTCGTCCGGAATGTCGAGTGTTACGCGCATCGATTTTCGTCTCTTTCATCGGCAGGAAAGCCGGCAGGCTACAGTCGCGATATTGTTTTCCCTTGTTGCGGTCGAACGCGCATGTCCGCATAAAACGACCAATGGCCTCTCCAGTTCGAGAGGCCATTGGCGCAAAATCCGCGCAAGTCTTTATTTCTCTTGCAGATGCCGGAAAAGAAAGCTGGAGCCGAAAGTCGGACTCGAACCGACGACCTGCTGATTACGAATCAGCTGCTCTACCAACTGAGCTACTTCGGCCTTCCTCTTGAGATTGTACCGTTGCGGCCGTCTTCGGTAAAGTTCCGCGCGGATACTCTCTCTGCCGGCCACTTCCGGCGCACATCCCCGCCAAGCCTAAGCCGCGGCGGGCGCGTGCAATTCGATATGGATTGTCGGCGTATGAAGCAGCGTGTTGTGAATCAGGCAGTGGTGGACAGCCTGGTCCACGCCCGCGCGGTCCGCTTCGCTCAGCGCCAACGGGATCTTTATCTCGATTCTGAAGTTGTCCAGCCGCGCCGGAGGCCCGGCCTTTTCTGCCGTAACCCGCACCTCGACTCCCTCGCGCGGCAGGCCCTTTTTGCGGAGGTAGGCCGAGGCGTAAAAGGCCGCGCAAGTGCCCAGAGACGCCAACAAGAGTTCCGGCGGCGTCATGCCCTCGTCGTTGCCGCCGGCTTCCGTGGGCTGGTCGCACACCAGTAAGTGCTTCCGCGCCGCGACCTCAAAGGTCACATCTCCCTGGAGTTTTACATTCACTTCCATCGTCTTTTCCTTCCCATATCCATCAAATTTTTACTTCAGGCCAGACTGCGGCCTCACGGCGGCAGGCTCACGCACGCATTACAATCATACCCGTGAGCCACTCCTTTGAAATCGGCCCGGTCCATGTGGGCGAGGGCCAGCTTTTCCTCATTGCCGGCCCCTGCGTCATCGAGTCCGAGGCCCACGCGCGCACCATGGCCGAGGCGATTCAGCGCATCGCGGCAGACCTCGACATTCCTTTCATCTTCAAGGCCAGCTACGACAAGGCCAACCGCACCAGCGTGAAGAGCTTTCGCGGTCCCGGCCTCGTCGAAGGCACACGCATCCTCGCCCGCCTGGCCAAAGAGACGGGGTTGCCTGTGCTGACCGACGTGCATGAGCCGGCCCACTGCGCAGTAGCCGCAGAGGCCGTGGACGTGCTGCAAATTCCCGCCTTCCTCTGCCGCCAGACCGACCTGTTGGTGGCCGCAGGCAGATCCGGCCGCGCGGTCAACATCAAGAAGGGCCAGTTTGTCGCCCCGTGGGATATGGCCCACCCGGTCGAGAAGGTCCGCTCCACCGGCAATGAGCGCATCCTCCTCACCGAGCGCGGAGCCAGCTTCGGCTACAACACGCTGGTGGTGGATTTCCGCTCGCTGCCGGTGATGCGCCGCCTCGCGCCGGTGGTCTTCGACGCGACACATTCGGTGCAGCAGCCCTCAGCGGCCAATGGCGTCAGCGGCGGTCAGCCGGAGTTTATTCCGATGCTGGCGCGGGCCGCGGTCGCCGCGGGGATTGATGGATTATTTTTAGAGGTCCACGACGACCCGGCCAACGCCAAGTCCGATGGCGCAAATGCGCTGGATTTGAAGCTGCTCAAGCCGCTACTGGAAAAGCTGCTGGCGATTCATCGTGCGGCCAGGGTGGATTGATGCGAAGAATCACGGAATGGATCAGACTCAACAAGCTTGGCATCATTCTCTTGCCGTTGCTGGGCTCTGCTGCCTATGTTCTTATCGAAAAACTTTCAGCGATGTTGCGCTGCAATGCGTTCTTCGACATGGCTGTAGGCCTCCGCAGCCCCCCGATGCTTCACTTTTGGGAGAAGATTTCCCTGTTTCGCTCGGATATGCTCTGCGGTTTTGTTCTCATCCCGCTGGCCTTTTCCGTGCTGACCGTCTGGCTCTCGCCGCGCTGGCGAATCATCATCTCCATCGTTGCCGCGTTTCTGGTCGAGGCACTCGTCACCATCGAACTCTATGCGTTTTTGGCGACTGGCACGTTCTCCTCGTTGAGAGTTCTGTGGTTTGATTTAATGTGGTTGGCCCGAAGCCGCGAAACCGCGTTTGATACTCACCCCGCTGTAACGTTGCTGTTTTGGGGTGCGGGCTTGGCCTTTGCCGTGCTTCTATCGGCCATAACGCTGGTTGCCTTCAGAAGAAACACGCGCTGGTTGAATCACGCTGTTCTGGCGACGTTCGGCCTGGGGTTCGTGGCTACTGCCATCGCCTATATCCCCAGCGTTCCGGTGTTGCCCTGGTCGCAGTCTCTCCTTCGGATGACCGCCTCTCCCGCATTCTTTGAAAACGAAATTCTCTCCGGGCTTGATGGTCACAACACGCAGGAATTGGTGCAAAAATACCGCGAAGCCTCGCACGTCCCCGCGCCGCGGCCAACGGCCTTTACCGGAAAAGCAAAAAACTACAACATTATTCTGGTCGTGATGGAGTCCATGGCCGCGCAGGCCTTTGACCCTGCCAGCGATTCTTTGAGCGATATGCCGAATGTCCGGCGTCTCAGGGATCATTCCTTTCTGATGCGGCATCATTTCACCAGTTATCCACTTACAGACAACGCGGCATTCTCGATCTTCACTTCGCTCTATGTGCGCTGGCAGTGCGGAATCGTTGACCGTCAGGTTTCGATTCCCGGGCTAATCCGCAGTTTGCGGAGCGAAGGCTATGAGACCGGATACTATGGCTTCGTCTGGAGCATCCCGCAGCGACGCGACGACCTGATGCTTGCCAGTCTCGGTTTTCAGAAAATTACCGCAGCACGAATAGATCCGAAGATTGATGAAAGTGGGCAAGCTACCTTCTTCGGCCCGGCGGATTACGTCGCGGAGAACGACCACCGCGGGCTTCTCGCGCTGCGCGCCGACATCCGCGACTGGACATCCCGGGGGCAGAAGTTTGCCGCGGCCTTCTTCCCCGAGATTGGCCATGATCCGTACAGGGAACTGGATGGGCGCACATCCATGTCGCCCCTGGAGCGCGGTCATGCGCTGGCAGTTTATCAGGACGCATGGATGGGCGAGTTGATAGACGAGCTGGAGCGCGGAGGAGCGCTGGATCACACCATCATTGTAATTACCGGCGACCATGGAATGAGGTGGACTCCTGGGCCTCAGGAAGGTCAGTTTGTTCTCGTTCCGCGAGGGCGGCTGGAAGACATCAAGTTGCGGGTTCCAATGCTCATTTACGCGCCTGGAGTTCTTCAGCATGCGACGATCATCGACTCTCCGACCTCACATATAGACATATCTCCAACGCTGCTCGACTTGCTGGGAATCTCGGCAGGCCGGGAAAATGAGCAAGGCATGCCAGTCTACGCTCCTGAAATTGACAAGCGCCGCCTCTTTTTTCAGATGGAGATGTTTGGAGCATCAGGTTTTTTCTACAGCGGGAGCTACTATTCGAGCAGTTCTATGGGAATCGTTTATAAAAGCCCTACGATGAATTTTGATGATGGCGACATGATAAGGTTCGACAGCCAGGAGGCGAAGGAGGTTCGGAACCTTCTTGCGGCGCAGGATTCCAACCAAAGGGATCTTCTCAGCAGCGTGCTCGATCAGGGATACTTTCATTGATCGCGAGGAAGAGTGGGGAGGTTACCCCTTTTTCTCCGCTTCTGGGCACAAGCCGGCGTCCAGAGTTCACCTTTAGCACCGCCTGATAGCATTTCCGTATGCATTTCACGCTGATGCGCACCCCTCTCCGCACCGGACTGATTGCAGGCGCAGCCCTGCTTCTGAGCATCGCTCTCAACCCCTCGGTCGCGTTGGCGCAAGCGGCTGCCGCAGCGCAATCGCAAGCCGTCCCAGCCTTGGACCATGCGCACATTGACGCGGTTCTGAAGGGACTCGGTCGCGGAGAACACTTCGGGCAGGTGGCGATCTCCCCGGACGGCCACCGGCTGGCGTGGATTGAGGGCGCGAAAGAAAAAGAAGAAATTCGAGTGGCGCCGCTCGGCGACCTGGCCAAAAGCGAGCGGGTGACGGCGGCCGTGAAGCCCGAGCAGCACTGCCACGAGAATCAACTGGCCTGGTCGCCGGACTCCAGCACGCTGGCCTTCTTCTCCGATTGCGCCAAGCCAGGACAATCCGACCTTTATCTGTCGCTGCAAGGCAGCCCGGCGCGACGGCTGACGGAGCTGAAGGGCTACGCCGAGGCTCCTGCCTTTTCGCCGAACGGAAAGAGCGTGGCCTTTCTCTATGTGGAAGGCGCGACGCGGCCGGCCGGAGCGCTGGCGGCGATGAAGCCGCCGGCGGGGGTGATCGGCGAGGATGGCGTGGAGATTGAGCGCGTGGCTGTTGTCCCCGTCTATGCGGACAAACTGAATTCTTCGGGGCTGGTTGCGCCCGCGATGGCGACTCCGGCCAACCTGCATGTGTACGAATTCGATTGGCGGCCGGACGGAAAGGCGCTGGCTTATGTAGCGGCTGATCCGCCGGGAGAGAACAACTGGTGGGTGGCGAAACTCTACACTCAGGAGTTGAATAGCGAGCCCTGGGCGATTCTGGCTCCAGCCACGGTGGCCGGCCCGCTGCACGGGTTGCAGATTGCCGTGCCGCGCTGGTCGCCGGACGGCAAGGAGATCGCCTTCATCGGCGGGCTGATGAGCGACCAGGGCGCGACGGGCGGCGACGTGTGGATCGTGGCGGCTGCGGGCCCCCAGCTGCGCAACCTGACGCCGCTGCGCGCGGCCACTGCCTCCTGGCTGGAGTGGGACGGCACGAACCACATCTTCGTCAGCAGCCTCAGGAACGGCAACGCGCAACTGGCGCGGCTTGACCTGCACGGCAACGAAGCGGCTAGTTTCGATCCTCCGCTCTACGACATTCCGGCGTCGGTGGGCGATGGGCGTATGGAGATGAGCCTGTCCTCTTCACGAGAACATGATTTGTTTGTCTTCCAAGCCAGCAGCTTCGACCAGCCGCCGGAGATCTTTCTGACGCATTCGGTTCGCGATGCAGCCACCAGCCTCTCGGCGCTCACCCAGGTCACGCATATAAACGACGGCGTGGAATGGGGATGGGGAAACTCCGTTTCTTTGACCTGGAAGAGTGACAAGTTTCGCGTGCAGGGCTGGCTCACCTTGCCCAAAGACTACGATCCAGCAAAAAAATATCCGCTGATCGTCGTGGTGCATGGCGGGCCGGCTTCGGCGGCCGAGTCGCAATGGGGCGGCGGCTTCGGGCTGAGCGCATCGGCGTTTTCGGCGCTGGGGTACTTCGTGCTGCAACCCAACCCGCGCGGCAGCTTTGGGCAGGGCGAGGAGTTTGTCCAGGCCAACCGCGAGGACTTCGGCTACGGCGACTTGCGGGACATCCTGGCCGGCGTGGACACGGTCGAGGCCGGCTACCCAGTGGACCCCAACCGCGTGGGCCTGACCGGCTGGAGCTACGGCGGCTTCATGACCATGTTCGCCGTGACCCAGACGCAACGCTTCAAGGCGGCGGTGGCGGACGCGGGCATCTCCAACTGGCAGAGCTACTACGGCGAGAACTCCATCGACCAGTGGATGACCCCCTACTTTGGCGCGACTGCCTACGACGACCCGGCGGTGTACGCCAAAAGCTCGGCCATTAATTTCATCCTGCAAGCGCGCACACCCACGCTGGTGGTAGTGGGCGATCGGGACGGCGAGTGCCCTGCGCCCCAGTCCTTCGAGTTCTGGCACGCGCTGAGAGCCCGGAATGTGCCCACGCGGCTGGTTGTGTATCCGAACGAAGGGCACATCTTTGCCGACCCGGCGCACCGGCGGGACGTGATGGAGCGGGCCGTCGAGTGGTTTGCCCGCTACCTGCCGCCCGCGCCATAGGGTCAGACCCTGGCCCGCATACCTGCTCGCCATCCGAGTCCGGAAGAGTCTATTTGAAAGAGGACGGAGGAGTACACCAAGAGAGCCTGATGCCGGTTGCCACCCCGTCCTGATAC
>JBAVYF010000290.1:0-4108 GCA_049698655.1 Occallatibacter sp.
GGCACCGGAGACGGACGGCGTCTTCTTCAAGGTGCCCAAGGTGATTGAGCGGTAGGAGAGGGTTGAGGTTTCCCACCCTTTCGCCAGAAAAAAGGCGAAAGGATGGGGCACGGAGAGATTTAGGTACTTACGGGCCAGATCAAGAACAGGGCAAAGAAAGGAAAGTTCGAGTGCCCAGCGAATCCAAACCAGCCGAATCCTATGTGGAAAAGCCGAAGACTCTGGCCGAGTTGCGCGCCGGGATTTCCTCTGGCCGCACCAAGGCCATTGATCTTGCCGCCAGCTATTACGAGCGGATCGAGAAGAAAAATCCGCGGCTGAACGCCTACCTGTGGCTGACCAAAGAGCGCGCGCTGGAACAGGCCGCGTGCGTGGACGACGCGGCGGCCAAGGGCGACCCGCTTGGAGTTTTAGCCGGCATCCCGGTGGGCATCAAGGACGTTCTGGTGATGCGGGGCGCTCCGGCCACGGCGGGGTCAAAGATTCTCCAGGGCTATCGCCCTCCCTACGATGCCACGGTGGTTTCCCGGCTCGAAGCAGCGGGAGCGGTGCTGCTGGGCAAGCTGAACTGCGACGAGTTCGCCATGGGCTCCTCGAACGAGAACTCGGCCTACGGTCCGGTGCGCAATCCGGTAGACACGGAGCGGGTACCGGGCGGCTCCAGCGGCGGCTCGGCAGCGGCGGTGGCGGCTAACCTGGCCGTGGCCACGCTGGGCTCCGATACCGGCGGCTCGATTCGCCAGCCGGCCAGCTTTTGCGGCGTGGTGGGCGTGCTGCCCACCTACGGCCGCGTCTCGCGCTACGGGCTGATCGCCTTTGCCTCTTCGCTGGACCGCGTAGGGCCATTTGCGGCCAACGTGCGCGACGCCGCCACGCTGCTGACTGTGATCGCCGGCCACGATTCCCACGACGCCACCAGCTCTCCGGCCCCTGTGCCCGACTATGCCGCCGAGAGCGACAAGCCGCTCAAAGAACCGGGGAAGGCGGGGCTGCGCATCGGCGTCCCGGCGGAGTACTTCGCCGAAGGGCTCGACCCGGAGGTGCGCGCGGCCATTGAAAAGGGCATTGCCGCGCTGAAGGCCGCCGGCTGCGCCGTGAAGCCGGTCTCACTGCCGCATACGCGCTACGCCATTCCTGTCTATTACCTGATAGCCACGGCCGAGGCCAGCGCCAACCTGGCTCGCTTTGACGGCGTGCGCTATGGTTACCGCTCTTCCTCTTCGGAGACTCTCTCGGCGATGTACCGGCACTCCCGCGACGAGGGCTTTGGGGCCGAAGTCAAAAGGCGCATCCTGCTGGGAACCTACGCGCTCTCAGCGGGCTACTACGACGCCTATTACCTGAAAGCGCAGCAGGTGCGGCGCCTGCTGGCCGAGGAGTTCCTGCGCGCCTTCGCCGAGGTGGACGCCATCGTAACTCCCACCTCGCCCGTGCCCGCCTTCAAGCTGGGCGAAAAGACCGGCGACCCGCTGGCCATGTATCTTGCCGACATCTACACGGTGACGGCGAGTCTCGCGGGCATCTGCGGTGTGACCGTGCCGTGCGGCGCGACAAAAGCCGGTTTGCCGGTGGGAATGCAGGTGCTGGCCGCGCACTTGAATGAGAGCACAGCCTTCCGCGTGGCGCGAGTGGTTGAAGCAGCGGGGATTTAGGAGCAAGTGAGATGCAAATCAGTTTGAGAATTGTGGTTGTTGCCGTGGCGGCACTTGTTATACAGATTTCGTGCTCCGCACAATGTAAAGCTCCGGAAGTAGTGAAGGGGGCAGACGAGTTCAACGCGTTAATCTGCCAGGCATCAGCGGCGTCGCAAAGCGGAGACAATAGCAAGGCCCTCAAGCTTTTTCTGGCAGCGTCCAAGCAGTACCCTTTGCAGGAGTTTCCGAATATCCTCGTGTTTGGATCGATTGCGAGGACGTATGCTCGACTCGGCCAGTTTCGCGAGGCAGACCTGTATCTGAAGTACGACGATCTCTCCTTACTGTGGCTGATTGGAGTCGTCCGATGCCAGGCACAGCCATCCTCGGGCGATGAAGTTCTCCTTCAGGATGGAAGGCTGCTGCAATCTGACGAGGCGAAGCACATGGTGAATGTGCTTTGCGGCGACATCTTCGACCAATATGAAGACTTTGCTGACCGCGACGCGGAGAGCTTTGTCTTTACGGCAAAAGCAATATTGCGCCATAGTGCGCTCCGCAAAGAAATCGACCTAATGCGGGCAAAGCAAATTCTAAATCGAAAATAGAGCAAGGAGCGGTCTATGATCAACGGCAGACGAATCGTTGTAATTGCCATGGCGGCGTTGTTTGCCGCTCTTCCAGCGGCTTCAGCCGCCCCGCGCAAGGCGCACACGGTTGTTCTGGGCGCGACGCGGAAGGTGCCTTACTCCAAGGCCGACGACCCGGCCGGCGCGGCCCAGGGTGAAACCGAACTCAAGGTGCGCGCCCTGCTGGTGGACGGCGTTCTTAAAGAGTGGACCACCGGCGACGCCCACGACGTGACCGACCGCAGCTTTGTGGTGCGGCGCGTGATCCGGCTCAACGACGCATTGCCCGGAGACAAATCGGGGACGGGCGACAAACCAAGCGACAAACCCAGCGAGAAGTCCGCCCGGGCGGCCAGCCCCTGGGTCTGGCAGCGCGGCCCCTGGCTGCTGGTGGACCGTCAGACCGGCCGCATCACGCCGCTGAAATTGCCCGACTACGACCCCGGCGTGAGCCAGGTTGTCTGGTTCCGCGACTACGGCGCGTATTGCGGCGTGACGGCCAGCGGCAAGAGCCTTTACGCAGTGGTGGCCCAGGTGGCGGCGCGCAAGGCGCTGCTGGCCAGAAAATTGTCCGCCTTCGACCCCGGAAATCACCCCCAGCCTGCTTGCGGGCAGCCCGAGTGGCAGCGCGAGCCTCTGCGCATCACCTTCCACCCCACCGGCAAGGAGCCGGCCAGCTTCGACATTGTTCCCGGCTCGGCGGTGCTGGTCGAGGACGCGGGCGATGAGCAGGAGACCCCGGCGGCCGCCCCGGAAGTCAAGCCGAAATAGTGAACTGGATTGGACTCCGCAAAAGTGAAGGCTCAAAAGGCTTTGGAAAAAAGCCTCTGAACTTTGCTCCCCACCCTGGAAGGAATTCGGCTTTGGCGCTTTCTCTGTTTGCTTATTTCTCTGTGCAACTGCCACAGCGCCCACAACAGAAAAGCCTCGGCCAGAGTGAACGGAATCAACAAAAGGTAGCGAAGATCGAATTCCGGCATGGCAGGGATTCCTTTCGCTGCTTCACCGCCGTAAGACGGGCGACCGCAGAGCCAGGCTGCGGCGGAAAGCAGGGCTACTCCCAGCAGAAACCCGCGGCGGTAAGAATGACGTATTCGACCTGTAAGGGCTTTATAAGTATCGGGGAACTTCCCACTTGGTCACCGGAGAGGCCCGGCGCTGGGGCTGGCTGGGCGCGCTCCGCCTTGACACGCCCCCGGCCGCGCGTATCTTATCTATTAGGCACTCTTTTGGAATCCGGCCGACACGGGGCGCGAGAGAATCGACGCGGCCTTCGGGTTTGGGCTTCCGGAAGAGGGCCGTGTCGAACAGGAAGCAGACGGCAGTTGGGTCGCAGGCAGGTATGAGGTCGCGGGGGAGTAGTTCTGCCCCAGGCGAGCAGAAACCGGACCCTTCTTCCGCGCGTTTGGGCCTGAAGCAATCAACGGCCCGGACCAGTCTGGATCGTTCCCGGAGACAAACTTTTTCACAGGTGACCGGCAGATGGCCGGGTGTGCCTGTGCCCTGAAGGGCGGCGCGGTTTTGCGGCCATCGGCGGGCAAGAATGGGATTAGGGATGAGTGTGGCAACGAGTCTTGCTTTGTGGGTATTCCTGCAGGCTGCCGGAGGCGGAAGCGGTTTTACGATGCTTCCGATCCTGCTGATCATTCCGGTCCTGTACCTGGTGATGATCCGTCCGCAGCAGAAGCGGCAAAAGCAGTGGCAGCAGATGCTGGCCTCGATCAAGGCCGGCGACCGGGTGACCACCGCGGGCGGCATTCGCGGCATCATCCTCTCCATCAAGGACGACGTAATAGTGATTCGCGTGGCGCCGGACGGCATCAAGCTGGAAGTGGCCAAGAATGC
>JBAVYF010000291.1:0-5911 GCA_049698655.1 Occallatibacter sp.
GAAAAGCGGATTGAAAGAAAGACCACGCGGGAGGGATAGACCAGTGGCCTGGACACGTCATCAGATGGCCGCGCGTGCCGCCCAGGAGTTGAGCGAGGGCTTCTACGTCAACCTGGGAATCGGCATTCCCACCCTGGTCGCCAGCTACATTCCCGCGGGAATGACGGTGGTCTTGCAGTCGGAAAACGGACTGCTCGGCATGGGACCGTTTCCCCGCGAGGAAGAAGTGGACGCCGATCTGATCAACGCAGGCAAAGAGACGGTGACCATGGCGGCGGGCGCCGCTATTTTTTCCAGCGCCGATTCCTTTGCCATGATTCGCGGCGGACACATCGATCTGGCGATTCTCGGCGGGATGCAGGTCTCCGAGCACGGCGACCTGGCCAACTGGATGATCCCCGGCAAGCGCATCAAAGGCATGGGCGGCGCGATGGATCTTGTCTCCGGCGTGCAACGGGTCATCGTGCTGATGGAGCACACTGCGCAGGACGGCAGCCCCAAGCTGCTGCGCCATTGCACCCTGCCGCTCACAGGCGCGGGCGTGGTCGAGCGAATCATCACGGATATGTGCGTGCTGGATGTTACGCCCGACGGTTTCGAAGTGAATGAGATCGCGCCCGGCGTAACGCGCGAGCAGGTGAAGCAAGAGACGGAGGCTCCTGTGCGCTTCAATACGTCGGCAATTGAGTTAGCAAGTTAGTAGGTTAATAAGTACAGATTCACCGCAATTGAAATCTGAGGGCCTTACCTTTTGTTTTCCTGGGGAAAGACGGGATGCAAACAATTACCATCATTCTTTCCACACAGGCTTCCGCTTCTCCAGAAAAGCCGCTACTCCCTCGCGAAAGTCCGATGCCTCGCGGGACTGCGCGCTGGCCTCCATAGCCAAAGCAACAGCCGCATCCAACCAAGGCTTGTTCTGCGCAGCCATCAGCCGCTTGGTCGCGGCCAGCGACGCAGGACTGTTGGCGGCCAGTGTCTTGGCCAGTGTTTCTACACGTCCCTCCAACTCATCAGGCGGCAGCACCTCATTCACCAGCCCCAGGCGATGTGCCTCGGCCGCATCAAAGAGCCGGCCGGTCAACAGCAAATCGCGCGCCCGCTTATCGCCGATCTGCAGCGCGAGAAAGGCCGAGACCAGAGCCGGCACAAACCCGATGCGGACCTCGGTATAGCCGAACTTTGCTCCCGGTTCGGCCAGCGTAAAGTCGCAGATGGTCGCCAGGCCTGTTCCTCCAGCGACGGCCGCGCCTCGCACCGCCGCGATGGTGGGAATGGGCAGCTCATACAGGGTGCGGAAGAGTCGGCTGATGCGCTCGGCGTCGGCGCGATGCTCGGCCGCGCTGCGGCCGTTCATTGCCTGCAAGTACGACAGATCCATGCCCGAGCAGAATGCCTGACCAGCGCCGCGCAGAACGACCACTCTACAGCCGGCAGTCACGGCCTCTTCCAGCGCCGCCGTCAGCTCCAACTGCATCTGCGGCGTCATCGCGTTGCGGCGCTCAGGACGATTCAGCGTAATCGTCCGTACTGCGCCTTCATCGGTAACCAGAATCGTCGCTTCTTCCAAGCCGTCCTCCTAAACTTCGCGCGCCTCCGGTTCCAGGGCGTGCATTACTGCGTCCTGGGGCCGAATGCGCGCGCCAGCTCCGCGCTGGCCTCGATCAGTGGTTCGAGTGAATCGAGAGCCGGCAGATCGGCTCCCAACGACTTCAGCTCATCAATCAGAATCTCAGTGGGAAGATTGCCCACCAGCGCATCCTGCGCGAAGGGGCATCCGCCCAGCCCGCCGATGGCCGCGTCGAAGCGCCTGCACCCGGCCTCATAAGCCGCGCGTATCTTCGCCGCCGCCTCAGCCGGCCGCGCATGAAGATGCACGCCGATCTCGACCGCATTTCCGTCGGCAAACACGCGGGCCATGGTCTCTCCAATTCGCGCGGGCGCTGCCAGTCCCACCGTATCGGCCAGCGAAATCTCCCGCACGCCGGTGTCGATCAGCAGTTTGCACGCGTCCGCCACTTCATCCACGTTCCACGCATCGCCATAGGGGTTGCCGAAGGCCATGGAGATGTACGCCGCTACATCCAATCCTGCCTTATAGGCCAATTCGCCCACGGCCTCCAGCGCGTCGAGCGACTCCTCCGGCGTCTGATGCTGATTCCGCCTAAGAAACTCGGACGAGATCGAATAGGGAAAGCCCAGCGTCCGCACCGCGCCGGTGGCGATGGCGCGCTCCGCGCCCCTGGCGTTCACCACGATTCCGATGATCTCCACGCCGCTGGGAGCATCGAGAGCCTTCAGCACCTGCTCGGCGTCGGCCATCTGCGGCACCGCCGCGGGCGATACAAAACTCACCGCGTCAATATGCGTAAACCCCGTAGTCACCAGCTTGCGCAGATAGTTCGCCTTTAGTTCCGGAGGGATCTGCGCGGGCAGCCCCTGCCAGGCATCGCGCGGACATTCGATGATCTTGACGTAATTACTCATCGCCATTTCCAGAGTTAAATGAGAGCGCGGCCCATGTCACCCGCGCGATGGGTGCAGTTTGAGAACCTCCCGGGCGATAATCATCCGCTGAATCTCGCTGGTGCCCTCGCCGATGGTACACAGTTTCACGTCGCGATAGAACTTCTCCACCGGAAAATCCTTGATGAAGCCATAGCCGCCAAACAATTGCACCGCCTCGTCGCAGATGCGCACGGCTACCTCGCTGGAAAAAAGCTTGGCCATCGACGACTCGCGGGTCACCGTCCGGCCAGCATCCTTCAGCACAGCGGCCCGCTGCGTCAGAAGGCGCGCAGCATCGAGTTCGGTCGCCATATCCGCAACCTTCCACTGGATTCCCTGAAACTCAGCGATTGTCTTGCCAAACTGACGCCGTTCCTTCACGTACTTCAATGCGGCGTCGAGCGCGCCGCGCGCCATGCCCAGGGCCAACGCGGCTATCGAAATTCTTCCGCCGTCGAGAACGCGCATAGCGTCCACAAAGCCCTCGCCCTCCGCGCCCAGCAGATTCTCCGCCGGTATCTCACAGTCTTCGAAGATCAGCTCGCTGGTGTTGCTGGCGCGCAGTCCCAGCTTATTTTCTTTTTTGCCCGCGCGAAAACCCGGCGTGCCTTTCTCCACCACGAAGGCCGAAAGCCCATGCGTGCCCTTGCTCTTGTCGGTCACCGCGACCACCACGGTTGCGTCGGCGTAATGGCCGTTGGTGATGAATGTCTTGACGCCGTTCAGCAGATAGCGGTCGCCTTTCTTTACGGCGGTGGTTTTGGCGTTACTGGCATCGGAGCCCGCGCCGGGCTCGGTCAACCCCCATGCGGCCAGCCACTCGCCCGTCGCCAGACGCGGAATATACTTTTTCTTTTGCTCTTCGTTGCCGGCCAGAAAGATATGGTTGGTTCCCAGCGAATTGTGCGCGGCCACCGTGATTCCCACGGACCCATCGACGGCGGAAAGCTCCTCGATAGCCAGCACATAATCCACGTAGCCGAGGCCGGCCCCGCCGTACTCGGGAGGGAAAATCACTCCCAGCAACCCCATCGCGCCCAGCTTCTTAATGACGGCCAGAGGAAACTCGCCGGCCTCGTCCCACGCCATCACATGCGGCGCAATCTCCCGCGCCGCAAACTCGCGAATCTCTCGGCGCAGATGTTCCTGGTCTTCCGTCAGTAAAAACGGATACAAGCTCTCAGGCGACTCTGATCCATGGCTCATGAGATCGCTCCTTTTCTGTCGGCGCCCATTGCACTGCCTGTTTGGTTGAACGATTCACAGTATTCCAACTCCACGCCAGCCGCGGCCACTCGTCAGGTCTGCATGACGCCGGGGTTAAAGCGCGGCATCTCCGGATTCAAGGCGCAGGCCTCCAGCGCCGCTAACAGCGTCTCGCGCGTCCGGGCCGGATCGATTATCGCGTCAATCCACAGCCGCGCCGCTCCATAGCGCGGATCGGCCTGCGCATCGTACGCATTCTTGATCTCGTCGAAGACAGCCTTTTTCTCGGCCTCCGAGAGATGCTTTCCGCCGCGCTCCATTTGTTTGGCCCGCACCCCGGCCAGCGTATTGGCTGCGGAGTCGCCGCTCATCACCGCGTAGCGCGCCGTCGGCCACGCAAACAAAAAACGAGGATCGTAGGCCTTGCCGCACATCGCATAGTGCCCGGCGCCAAAGCTGCCGCCCACAATCACAGTAATCTTTGGCACCACGCTGGTGCTCACCGCCGAAACCATCTTCGCTCCCGCGCGAATGATTCCCGACCACTCGGCGTCCTTGCCCACCATGAATCCATTCACATCGTGCAGAAAAATCAGCGGAATCAGGTTCTGATTGCAGTCCATGATGAAGCGCGCCGCCTTCTGCGCGCTCTCGGTATAAATCACGCCGCCAAACTCAGTGCGCTTCATTCCCGCCGCCGGCCCGGTCGCCACGGTCTGGCTCTGGTGCATTTTCTGGTTGGCAACAATGCCCACAGCGCGGCCGCCGATGCGCGCGTATCCGCACAACACCGTCCGGCCAAAATCGGCCTTGTACTCGTCGAACTGGCTGCCATCCACAATGCGCGCGATCACCTCGCGCATCTCGTAAACATTGCTCGCGCCCGGCTCCGGATTCAGGAGGCCGTACACGCCCTCGGCGGGGAACTTCGGTGCATCCCGCTCCGCATCGAAATCCGCGCGATTGAATATCTCCGCCGCCGGCCCCGCGCCCGGCCTTTCGCCCATCTTCCCCACCAGGGACCGCAGTCTGGCCAGGCAGAGATGATCGTTTGGCTCTTTGAAGTCCACCGTGCCTGAGATCTCGGCATGCATCGAGGCGCCGCCCAGCTCCTCGGCCCCCGTCTTCTGGCCAATCGCCGCCTGCACTAACGAAGGCCCGGCCAGAAACAGCCCCGACCCCTCGGTCATCAGAACCGTATCGGTCATCACCGGCAGATACGCGCCGCCCGCAACGCACATGCCCATGATCGCCGTAATCTGCGGAATTCCCAGCGAACTCATTACCGCGTTGTTCCGGAAAATCCGCCCGAAGTCGTCCGTATCCGGAAAAACATCTTCTTGCAACGGCAGAAAGACTCCGGATGAATCCACCAGGTAGAGCGTGGGAATGTGGTTTTCGAGAGCGATGGTCTGCGCGCGCAGCACCTTCTTGGCTGTCATGGGAAAAAACGCGCCGGCCTTCACCGTCGCATCGTTGGCGATGATCATGCACAGCCGGCCGCACACCCGCCCCAGGCCCGTCACCACGCCCGCACCCGGAGCGCCGCCGTACTCGCCATACATGCCGTGCGCGGCCCAAAGACCCAGTTCCAGGAATTCCGCGCCTTCATCGAGAAGCAGCTTCAGCCGCTCCCGCGCCGTCAGCCGTCCCTTGGCGCGCTGCGCCTCGGCGGCCTTTGACCCGCCGCCTTGGCGAATCCTGTCTTCTTCTGAGCGCAACTCGGCCATCAGCTTCGCCAGCGCCACGCGATTCGCCTGCGCCTTCGCGTCCGGCGCAGCGAGGCTTGATCCCAGCGTATTGTCCAGCTTGAACTTGCCTGTCATTGCGCCATCTATCGAAACTCGAAAGACTATAGCATATCCCGTCCTGTGCGCGCTCAAATTAGATGTTGGAAAGGCGACAGTATTGCGGCCCTAGTTGGTGGTGCACTCGGATGAGGTAACGGAGTTGTATGCCGGTGTGCCGATGACGCGTTCGTTTTCCAGCGACAGGCCCCGAAAATGCCGCCAAAGCAAAGGCCGGCTTGCCAACTCATGCTTGGCGCCGCGTGAGTCTGAACTTCGAAATAAGAATTTCGAGTGGCTGGTGGCAATACACCAGGTACTGTTCGGTTAGGCGGGTCTACTAGATTCCGCTTCCCTAGCCGCAGCCGCTAGTAGAACCGCAACTCATGCAGCGGTAGCAACTGCCGTTG
>JBAVYF010000292.1:0-5630 GCA_049698655.1 Occallatibacter sp.
CGGAGAAGGCCTCGGTCACGGACAGCAAGAAGGTGGTGGAAATCTGCACCAAGTACGCGCAGAAGGGAATGTTCAACATCTTTCTCGCCGTCTTCTTCGCTACACTTGCCTTCGCGTTCGCTGAGCCGTTCTTCTTTATCGGCTATCTGATCTCGATTGCGGTCTTCGGCCTCTACCAGGCCATCTTCATGGCGAATGCCGGCGGCGCTTGGGACAATGCCAAGAAGGTCGTTGAGGTTGACCTGAAAATGAAAGGGACGCCTCTGCACGACGCAACCGTGATCGGAGACACCGTCGGCGATCCCTTCAAAGACACCTCGTCGGTGGCACTGAACCCAGTGATCAAGTTCACCACCTTGTTCGGATTGCTGGCTGTCGAGCTTGCCGTGACGCTCACTGCGAAGAACGTGGTGCTCGCTGAGTCTTTGGCCGTCGCATTCTTCCTGGTGTCGGTCTTCTTCGTGCACAGATCCTTCTATGGCATGAGGATTGAGACCAAGGAAAGCAACTGATGTTCCTATAGCGCCCATTCACCCCGCCATGGCTGGCGGACAACCGAAACGCCCGGCGGCCTCACACTCTATTGCGTGGGGCCGTATGGCGTTTAGGTGAGAAATACGCTGTAGAGACGATCCGCGACGAGAGCAGGAAGAATGTGTAGTTATTGTGGCTGCTGTGGATGCGTAGCCTGCCACTCCTGGATGCGCTTATCAACCTCTGCGCGTTCGGAGGGATTCAGCATTGTCGCTGCCTCGTCTCGCAATTTGATGGCCAAGGTAAGCACATCTCCGTTAGTATTTCCGTTGAATTGAGGAACCGCCAGACTCATCCAGTAGTAAACCTCCTCAGGCTGATTGCTCAACCGCATGGCCAGATTGAATTGCGCACCGGCAACCCCCTGTTCTGCCGATTTGCGATACCATTTGATGGTTTCCTTCTGGTCTTTCCTGACACCATCACCTATGTCGTAAGCTAACCCGACCTGGTATTGGGCAAAGGATTCACCCAATCCGGCAGACCGGCGAATGAGCGCGAGGGCCCTCTTAGGATCCTTCGTAACCCCTCGCCCATCGCTATAGAGCAGACCGAGATCGAGCAATGCTTCCGCATGATTCTGGTTAGCCGCCTTCTCATACCAGGCGGCAGCTTGCTCAAAGCTCTGCGGCACTCCCTTGCCACTGCTGTAACAGATTCCCAATCGGTATTGCGCATCAGCGCTTCCCTGTTCGGCGGCTTTGCGAAACTTTTCCATTGTTTGTACTGCATCTTGTGACAGATCAGGTCCGGTCGCTTTGAGCTTTTCAAGCATTTCCTTCGCCCTAACATCCCCCTGCTCTGCTGATTTGCGGAACCACGCTATTGCCTGAGTCTCGTCCTGCTTCATGCCGTGTTCGCCTCGGCTATAGTCCATCCCCATCTGATACTGCGCATCCGGCAAGCCGGCCTCGGCGGCCTTGCGAATCAACTCGAATCCCTTCTTCTCGTCCTTGGGAACGCCCTGGCCATTCAGATAGAGCAACGCCATGTTGCCCATCGCAGGAGGATTATTTTGCTCGATAGCTTTTTGATACCAAACTAATGCCTGCGCATAATCCTGCGGGACGCCCCAGCCATGCACGTAACACAGGCCCAGGGAAAACTCTCCGGGAGAGTAACCTTGCTCGGCGGCTTTGCGATACCACATGGCAGCCTGCGCATAGTCTTGCGGGAGTCCTTGGCCGAACTGGAGCAGCTCTCCAAGATTTACCTGTGCTTTGGGGTTGCCCTGTTCTGCTGACTTGCGATACCAGACCGCAGCCTGCTTCTTGTCCACCTGAACATTCATACCTTTTTCGAATGCCAGTCCGAGCTCGAACTGGGAATAAGCATCTCCCAGAGCGGCGGCTTGGCTGAACAATTCGAATGCCTGTTTCGAGTCCTTCAGAACGCCCTGCCCCTCGTCGTAAAGGATCGCTAGGGCGCGCATTCCGTCAGAATTTCCCTGTGCCGCGGCCTTTTCATACCAAATCGCCGCATGTTCATAACTCTGGGGTACGCCTTGTCCGAGGGCATAGCACAACCCCATGTTGTATTGCGCAACAGGCAGACCCTGCTCAGCGGCCTGGCGCAGCCAGGAGGCAGACAATGCCTGATCTTTGGGGACGCCCTCGCCTTTTCTGTAGGCGACCGACAGCAGGAACTCAGCCGCCGCGTCTCCTGACTTCGCTCTGGCCAGCAGTGACGGATCGATTCCGCTTTCATTCGACGGTGTGGGGGCCTGGGCTGGGATGACTGCCGGGAGTAATGTGAACGCAAAGCACAATGCAGCGAGTTGATTCCAATGCTTGCTCATGGCTGCTCCGAAGATTATGAGAACGATATCAGAATCGGGGGCCTGGCCAAGGGGCATTTATTCGGAGGGCCAGGGGAAAGGGGCCGCAAACCGTCCCAGTCTCCACATCTCCCACAGCCCCGCCACCAAACTGCACCGTTCTTGCGCCTTGCCCCCCGGCCCGGCGAGGACTAGGCTAGAGATTGAGCCAGATGCGGTCGCGTACCCAGGCATTGCACCGGATTCGAGGCAGATTGGGCAGCCGGAAACCCGCGCCCCGCAAGGAGGTTTGGAGCTTTCCACAGGCAATCGCCTTTGTTTGTAAAGTTGATGCCAGAAATGTGAACAAAATACAAGATATAGTGGTTTGTTGTTGACACGCACCACGGACAGCGGTACTTTTTCATCTGCGGCTGTTAACGGATTGTAATGAACTTCGGCGGCAAGACCCGCCGGCAGACCGCTAAAAACAGAGAACTCGCGGTACTTTCCAATTCCCGTTTCCCGTTCTTTGGCCGAGATTCTCCACAACTCCTTCCAGGCTGCCAGGCGCCGGACGGGGCCGGAGGTTCACCAAGTTATTCGATTGAGAGGGTTCTATTAACGAGGTCCAGTTTCAGTCTTCTGCCGCTTCCCTGCAGACTCCCTACTCCCAGCGGGGACTGATCTTTACCCGCCACTTTACCACCGATGGCGTCTCCCCCTATGACGAGATCCAGTGGGAACTGCGTACCGCGTCGATTACCGACAGCAAGGGCAACACCATCTTCGAGCAGAAGAACGTCGAGGTGCCGGCTGACTGGTCGATGACCGCGACCAATATCGTGGCCTCGAAGTACCTGCACGGGCATTTGGGCACGCCGGAGCGGGAAACCGGCGTCCGCCAGTTGGTGGCCCGCGTGGCCGAGGCCATTCGCGACTGGGGCCTGGAAGGCGGCTACTTTGCCACCCCCGAGGATGCGTCCATCTTTCACGACGAGCTGGCCAATATGCTGCTGACGCAGAAGGTGGCCTTCAACTCGCCGGTCTGGTTCAATGTGGGCTGCGACCGGCTGGAGCCGGATGCGGACGGCCAGAACTGGCACTGGGATCCCTCGACCGGCGGCGTCAGGTACTCCGCCTCCGGCTACCGCAATCCTCAGTGTTCAGCCTGCTTCATCAACTCCGTCGACGATTCGCTGGACTCGATCCTCAGCCTGGCCAAGACCGAGGGAATGCTGTTCAAGTGGGGCTCGGGCACCGGAACCAACCTGTCGTCGATCCGCGGCTCGAAGGAGCAGTTGTCGGGCGGCGGCCAGGCCTCGGGCCCTTTGAGCTTCATGCGCGGCTTTGACGCCTTTGCCGGAGTCATCAAATCCGGCGGCAAGACACGGCGCGCCGCTAAGATGGTGATTCTGAACGCCGATCATCCGGACATCATCGAGTTCATAGAGTGCAAGGCCCGGGAAGAGGCCAAGGCTTTCTCGCTCATCAAGGCCGGCTACGACGGATCAGGGCCGGATTCGGAGGCCTATTCGTCCATCTTCTTCCAGAACGCCAACAACTCCGTCCGCGTCAGCGATGAATTCATGCGCGCCTACGAGAACGACGGCGACTATACCACGTACTCGGTGAAGGGCCACGAGCCGGTTTCGACCTACAAGGCGCGCTACATCATGCGCAAGATCGCCGAGGCCACCTGGCTGTGCGGCGATCCCGGCATGCAGTTCGACTCGACCATCAACCGCTGGCACACCTGCAAGAACACCGACCGCATCCATGCATCGAACCCCTGTTCGGAATACATGTTCCTGGACAACTCGGCCTGCAATCTGGCCAGTTTCAATCTTATGAAGTACGTCACGCCGTCCGGCGTCTTCGACATTCCCGCCTTCCGGCACTCCATCTCCGTGGTCATTACCGCCATGGAAATCCTGGTGGACAACTCGGGCTACCCAACCGAGGCCATCGCCCGCAACTCCCACGACTACCGCCCGCTGGGCCTGGGCTACGCCAACCTGGGCGCGCTGCTGATGGCCTTCGGCCTGCCCTATGATTCGACCGCCGGCCGCGATCTGGCCGCCGTGCTCACCGCTATCCTCAGCGGTCAGGCCTATCTGCAATCGGCTATCGTGGCCGCCAACTGCTCGCCGATCGCCTCCGCCACCTCGCTGACCGCCTCGGTCGAGCGCCAGGGTGGCGCCTGCCCCGGCTTCTACGTCAATCGCGAGCCCTTCCTCGACGTCATCCGCATGCACCGCGCCGAGGTCAACAACATCGGCAGATCGCGCCTGAGCGGTGAGCCCTTCAACGTGCCCCAGCTCGACGCCCTCATCGAAGCCAGCCGCGAGTGCTGGGACATGGCACTTGGCCACGGCGAGCGCTTCGGCTATCGCAACTCCCAAACCACGGTCCTGGCGCCCACCGGCACCATCGGCTTCATGATGGATTGCGACACCACCGGCATCGAGCCTGACCTGGCCCTGGTCAAGTACAAGAAGCTGGTCGGCGGCGGCATGATCAAGATCGTCAACAACACCGTTCCGGAAGCCCTCTTCAAGCTCGGCTATTCCAGCGACGAGGTCGATGCCATCGTCAGCTACATCGACGCCACCGGCACGATCGAAGGCGCTCCCGGCATCCGGCCCGAGCATCTGGCCGTCTTCGATTGCAGTTTCAAGCCCGCCAAGGGCACCCGCTCCATCCACTACATGGGCCACATCAAGATGATGTCTGCCGCGCAGCCGTTCCTCTCCGGCGCCATCTCGAAGACCGTCAACCTGCCCCACGAAGCCACCATCGAGGACGTCGCCGAGGCATACGCCGAGAGCTGGCGCCAGGGCATCAAGGCCGTGGCCATCTACCGCGACGGCTCCAAGGGAACCCAGCCGCTCAATACCAGCATGAATTCCATTACGGACGCCAAACGCGAACCCTCGGCTCTGGACGCTGCCGGTAGCCGCGTGCTGGCCCAGTTGGCCGCCGGACAGCCCGCCGCCGAATCCGACCTCAAGGCTCTGGAGGTCAGGGCAGGCGAAAAGCTCGAAGTCCCTGCGCAACAGGTCTTCGCCGCCGCCGCCGCATTCCAACGCGCGTTGGAGGAGATCGCCAAGGCTGCTGCCGTGCCCCTGCTCCAGCCCACGCCTGACTCCGCCCAGGAGGCCGCCAAGGCCGCCGCGCAAGACCTCAACGGACCGCCCCGCGCCGTCCGCCATCGCCTGCAGGACGAACGCGCCTCCATCACTCACAAATTCTCCATCGGCGGCCACGAGGGCTACATCACCGTCGGCCTATACCCCACCGGGCAGCCGGGCGAAATCTTTATCAGGATGGCCAAGGA
>JBAVYF010000293.1:0-1825 GCA_049698655.1 Occallatibacter sp.
AAGCCTGTTTGCCCGCGTGAAATGTGGAAGACTGCCCCTTTTGCAACTCCAAAAACGAGATTTTCTGTTGAAAACATCTTGACGGATGCCTGTCGATTTGTCTATCATTTTTTTCGTTGCTGTTTGAAACCTTTCATTTTTCGTAGCGCGGTAGGCGAAATGGAGCGGCATGACTTCCATTCGCAGTTGTCTGAATGCTGTTTGTGGCGTACTGGTCCCGCGTCGGCAAGCGCATTGCTTTCACGCAGGTTGCGGGGCGCAGAAAACACGCATCCTGCAAGTTGCCGCTAAGATGATTCTTTAACGCTGCAAGCGCGTGCGCACCGGAAACCCTGCTCACGCTCGTTCTGCCTTGATGGAGCCAAGATGTATCAACCTGAGATTTACGCAACTGCGCTGACCTTCATGCTTGTCAGCATGATCAGCTGGGGTTCATGGGCGAATACGATGAAGCTCTGCCCTCGCTATCGTTTCCAGCTCTTTTATTGGGACTATGTTGCCGGGCTACTGCTAGGCGCGCTGCTCTGGGGTCTTACGCTGGGCAGTGCGGGCTCCGCGGGCGCGCCCTTTGTGGCGTCTCTGCGGGGTATTCACGCACATGAACTCTGGATGGCGGCCCTCGGCGGCGTGATCTTCAATGTGGCGAACCTCCTGCTGGTCGCGGCCATCGAGGTGGCCGGCCTGGCTGTGGCCTTTCCGGTTGGAATCGGGCTGGCGCTGGTCATCGGCGCGATCGGCAACTATGTAATCACTCCAGCAGGTAATCCGCTGCTGCTGTTCAGTGGCATCGCGCTGGTGGTTGTGGCGATCGTTCTCGACGCGATGGCGTGCAGCCTGCGCGAGAAGGGACGAAAGAGAGCGGGCGGAAAGGGAATCCTGTTGAGCCTCCTGTCTGGAGTGCTGATGGGATGCTTCTATCCCTTCGTGGCAAAAGCGATGTCCTCTCCAGCAACGCCGGGGCCTTACGCCGTGGCGTTCTATTTTGTCCTGGGCGTAGCCGTGTGCGCGGTCCCGGCAAACTACCTGCTCATGTGCAAGCCGGTGGATGGCCAGCCGGCCGTCGATTTTTCGGGCTATTTCTCGGCTCCCAGGCAATGGCACCTGATGGGAATTATCGGTGGCGTGATCTGGTGCACCGGAGCAATCTTCAATTTTGTCGCATCCGGAACCCATTTTGTTGGCCCGGCGGTTTCTTACTCCCTTGGCCAGGGCGCAACCATGGTCTCCGCCGCGTGGGGAGTCTTCGTATGGAGAGAATTTGCCAGCACTTCTTCGCACATCAAGAAGCTGCTGGTGTTCATGTTTCTCTTCTTTCTTCTTGGCCTGTCCGCAATAGCCGCGGCTCCCCTGCTTGCTGCCCACTAGCCATCTCTGGAGACTTTCATGCAAAGCGATCTGCGCCCCATAGTAGTGGTTGGCAGTATCAATATGGACCTGGTTTCAAACGTGCCCCACATTCCCCGGGTAGGTGAAACCGTTCTTGGGAATCACTTTCAAATGTACGCGGGAGGAAAAGGCGCCAATCAGGCAGTAGGAGTGGCCCGGCTGGAGTATCCCGTGAAGATGATAGGGATGGTTGGGAGAGATGCGTTCGGCAAGCAACTCCGGGAGCTGTTAAACAAAGAGGGCGTAGACACCACGCATATTGGCGAAGCCGCCGCCGCCACAGGCATTGCAATGATCGAGGTGGACGCCGCGGCCGAAAACAGTATTGTTGTTGCGCAGGGCGCAAATCTGCATCTCACTCCAGACGTACTACGCGAAAAAACGAACATCCTGCGCGCCGCGGGACTCGTTCTGGCGCAGTTGGAAATCCCCATCGATA
>JBAVYF010000294.1:0-2316 GCA_049698655.1 Occallatibacter sp.
ATCAACCGCAACAACCGGTTGAAGAAGCTGATGGACCTGCACGCGCCGGAAGTGATTGTACGCAACGAGAAGCGCATGTTGCAGGAGGCGGTGGACGCGCTCTTTGATAACGGCCGCCGCGGCCGCGTGCTGCGCGGAGCCAACAATCGTCCGCTGAAGTCGCTCTCCGATACGCTGAAGGGCAAGCAGGGACGTTTCCGGCAAAATCTTCTTGGCAAGCGCGTGGACTACTCGGGCCGTTCGGTGATCGTGGTGGGCCCGGAGCTGAAGCTGCATCAGTGCGGATTGCCGAAGAAGATGGCGCTCGAACTCTTCAAGCCCTTCATCTATCATCGCCTGGAGCAGACGGGCCACTGCACGACCATCAAGCAGGCCAAAGAGATGGTGGAGATGCAGGAGCCGGTGGTGTGGGACATTCTTGAAGAGGTCATCAAGGACCACCCGGTGCTGTTGAACCGCGCGCCAACGCTTCACCGCCTGGGCATTCAGGCATTTGAGCCGGTGCTGGTGGAGGGCAAGGCGATCAAGATTCATCCCCTGGTGTGCACGGCGTTCAACGCCGACTTCGACGGCGACCAGATGGCGGTGCATATTCCGCTGTCGCCGGAGGCGCAGATTGAAGCCAGCGTGCTGATGCTGGCCACGCACAACATTCTTTCGCCGGCCTCGGGCCAGCCGATTACCGTGCCCTCGCAAGACATGGTGCTGGGCCTGTACTACCTGACCAAGGTCAAGAAGAGCGCCAAGGGGGAGGGCCGTGTCTTCGCCAACACGGAAGAGGTTCTGATGGCGCTGGAAGCCAGGGAAGTGGAGACGCTGTCGCCCATCCGGCTGCGCTACACGGGCAAGATGATGGACCTGACGACGGCCTATGACGATCAGGATCTGACGCACATCGAGCCTGTGGACTTCAACAAGCAGTACATCTCGACGACGGTGGGCCGCGTGATTCTGAACGACGCGCTGCCGGAGGGATTGCCGTTCATCAACGGCCTGTTGAAGAAGAAGGGGATCGGGCAGCTGGTGAACTACTGCAACCAGAACCTGGGTCTTGAAGTGACGGTGGGGATGCTGGACCGCATCAAGGATCTGGGCTTCCAGTTCGCCACGCGCTCGGGGCTCTCGGTGGGCCTGGACGACATGGTGATTCCAGACAGCAAGTACACGGTGGTGCGCGAGGCTGATCTGAAGGTGATCGAGGTGCAGAAGCAGTACATGGACGGGGCCATCACCAACGGAGAGCGCGCGAACAAGGTGATCCAGATGTGGTCGGCGGTGACCGAGAAGGTGGCCGACGAGATGTTCGACAACATGAAGAGGGCAGACGAAGAGGGAGCCATGAACCCGATCTACATCATGGCCGACTCGGGCGCGCGCGGATCGAAGCAGCAGATTCGGCAGCTTTCGGGGATGCGCGGACTGATGGCCAAGCCGTCGGGAGAAGTCATTGAGACGCCCATCACGGCGAACTTCCGCGAGGGGCTGACGGTGCTGGAATACTTCATCTCGACGCACGGCGCGCGCAAGGGATTGGCGGATACGGCGTTGAAGACGGCCGACTCCGGGTACCTGACGCGGCGGCTGGTGGACGTGGCCCAGGACGTGATCGTGACGGAGTACGATTGCGGCACGATGGAGGGCATCTACGTTGGATCGATCGTGGAGTCGGGCGAGATCATCGAGGAATTGCGCGACCGCATCATCGGCCGCGTGTCCCTGGAGAGGATCAAGGACTACGACGGCAACATCGTGGTGGATGTGAACCAGGGCATCGACGAGGATATCGCCTCGGCGATTCAGGCCGCGGGCAAGGAGAAGGTGAAGATCCGCTCGGTGCTGACGTGCGAGTCGCGGCGCGGCGTCTGCGCGCTGTGTTACGGGCGGAACCTGGGGTCGGGACGCATGGTGGAGCTGGGCGAGACCTGCGGCGTGATTGCGGCGCAGTCCATCGGCGAGCCGGGCACGCAGTTGACGATGCGCACCTTCCACGTGGGCGGCACGGCCAGCCGCGTACAGGACAAGTCGCGCCTGGACGCCAAGAATAACGGCACGGTGCGCTTCATCAACCTGAATTATGTGGAGAGCAAGGACGGCACACTGGTGGCCATGAACCGCTCCGGCTCTATCGCCATTCAAGACGAGCGCGGCCGCGAGAAGGAGCGCTACCAGGTGGTTTACGGCGCGCGCCTCAAGGTCAAGGACGGCGGGCACGTAATCCTGGGCCAGTTGCTGGCCGAGTGGGATCCGTACACTTACGCCATTCTGACCGAGATCGGCGGCGCGGTGCAGTTCAAGGACCTGCAGGAAGGCATCACG
>JBAVYF010000295.1:0-2084 GCA_049698655.1 Occallatibacter sp.
CACCTATACCGCCCTTTAAGACCTACGAGGATACTCTCGCGCATATTGTCGCCGTTTCCAGACAGTATGGCGAGAATCCAATGCGTCCACTAGACCCTTGCTATCTCGTATTTGGTGAATCGTTTTCCATAACGAAAATGCTGCCTTCGCCACTTCCGCCTCGACCTCCCGACGCCGACAGTCCCGTAGGGAATAACTGGCGCGGCGGGTGGGACGGCAGTAAACTATTTGAACTCTTTACTCAAATGCACGCCAAAATACTTAAGATATTATCGCAACGTCCCCATGTTCCCTTTTTCCAAGGTGGGACACTGCCTTTCTCTGGCGCGGAAGTTCTCGCGCGATTCGGTGAGATTCAGTTACCCATGCTGCGCGGCGTTGAAGACGATCAGCTTCTCAAGGCTAAGGACGTTCTCAAGGACGAATTGCACCCTCTTCGCACAGAGCTAAACAAGATCGCCAGAATGGTCGCGGCGGAAAAGGACGAAGCCTCAGTCAACGCGGTTATCGCCGAGCAACTTACGCCCCACCTTGTTGACTATCGGAAAGCATTTGATTCCCGAACTGCCACGCTACTGAGTGCTACACAGAATGTGGCAAGAGACGTGTATCTTGGGACTTTCATTTTCGGTGCTGCTCTTTTCGCCACTCCTGATCCCAGAATCCTTGCGGGCGTCGCGGGAACGTCATTTGGTGGAGCGATTGCCGACGCAACGGCGCGGTATCTCGTAGAGCGGCACAAGCAAGACGAGGCAAAAGCGAGACACCCCTTCGGGTTCCTGCAATACCTTGAGAAGAAGTAGCCCGACATGGCACTTGAACCCGGCGTTCTCTCCGCAACCGAAACTTCTCGGCTAGTCTTTGTAAAATACCTTGTCCGCCACGCGAAGGAACTATCCGAGTCGCCGGAGCCAATGAACTGGACGGCGCTTCTCTTGCTACAGGACGCGGCAGAGCTGTTCCTTCAGATAGCGGCAGAGCGCCTTGACGCTCAAACAAACGAGAGAACCACTTTTCCTGAATATTGGGAAAGGATCAATGGAAAACTCCCCGACAAGTCGCCTCTTCCTATGAAAGAGGCAATGGGGCGAATGAACAAGGCTCGTGTTGCCCTGAAGCACCACGGTAATCTGCCTCATGCCGATCAAATGGGTGAATTCCTGTTGTTCGCTCAGGAATTCTTTAACGAGGCAACTCCTATCGTATTCGGCGTCGCGTTGGATTCCGTGTCTATGCTGTCCTTGATTCAATATGATTCCGTGCGGAACCACCTTGAGAAAGCCGAACAAGAAGCGACAGAAGGGAAGATCAAGGCCGGGGTTCAGTCGTGCGGACATGCCTTTGCTGCGCTGTTGGCAGAATATCACGCTGAAAGCCGTCCGAAGAAGGGCTTAAGCCCATTTGATAACCTGCACCACTGGACAGTCAGTTCTCTTGGACGATCTGCTATAGATCGTATTGAGGAGGAAATACGGGGCGACATTAAGAAACTTGATTTTGAAATGGCTGTTGTGCTTGATATGTTGGAAGTGCTTTGCCTTGGTGTGGACTACCGGCGCTACGCCAAATTCACTATGATAGCACCACGGCATATAATGCAGGATAACGGACCTGGTACGTGGCTTTGGCCGTTGCGGAGTGTTCCACCAACGCCGGACGACCTTCGGTTCTGCATTGACTTCGTTCTTGATACTGCGCTTCACTTGCAGGAATTTCGGTTATTCGCCAAATCTCCTGTCGGTAATGGCCCGGAAGCAGGTCAGACATGATAGCACGTTACGCAGCCGCCTTGATCGTCCTGATTCTCTCTGTCCATGCCTACGCTCTGAACGCCCCGCTGACACCTGACCGTCCTATGGAGGGCGGTCGCATGGCAAATTCTGGTTGAGAGGGCGAAGCCAATGTCCTCAAAACTGATCTCGGAGCTTGTCTGTCAAAGGTGCCTTCGCTACTTTTCACACTATGACCGTCTTGAATTGGCGGATAATATCAAACTCTCTCGCCCCGCTCTTCTTCATCACGAACATTCCTGCTCACTGCGGTATTCGAAATGTGTACCTGGCCAAACAGAGCCGGTCGTTTAT
>JBAVYF010000296.1:0-4270 GCA_049698655.1 Occallatibacter sp.
CGTGTTCACCGCGGCGCGCCAGCCGCAGCTCTTCCAGCATCGCATCGTCTACAAGATACGTGCCGCAGTCAGCCGGCGGCAGAAACCCGCCACGGCCGGCCACGGCGGTAAACTCATCCGCCGCGTACCCTGCCGCTGCCAGCGCCTGCTCGATCGACTCTGCGCGATAGTCCAACTGCGCCAGCACCGGCTGCCCGCGAAAATCCTCCAGCTCTTCCTGCCCAAGCCGGATAGTGCGCACCAGCTCGGCGCCGTCTCTGGCGTACACCCCAAACTTCGTCGAGGTCGATCCGGGGTTGAGAACCAGCACCCGGCTGTTTTCGTTCGTCAAAAGTCTTCCCTCCGCTGCCAAAACGAGTGTACTCTCTACCCCGCGCCCTCCACACGCCTTCGGAGGCTCCAGACTGCCTCCGGGCCCAAATCGGAACCCGCCCGCGGACTTGAGCCGATCCCCCCAGAAATCTCCTGCTCAGTTGACCAATCTGTGCTACCATATCTGTAATCGTAGAATTCGATCTGAAGTTCTTGCCTGTTCCGGTTACCGCCTACTCGCAAACTTCCACATTGCGTTCGCGGTAAATCAGTATCGAAGGAGTAACACACAATGGAAACAGGCACAGTCAAGTGGTTTAATGACGCCAAAGGTTTTGGATTTTTGAGCCGTGAGAACGGCGAGGACGTCTTTGTTCATCACACAGCCATCCAGTCGAACTGCTTCCGTTCGCTGCAAGAGGGCCAGAAGGTCCAGTTCAACGTGACCAAGGGTCCCAAGGGCTGGCAGGCTGAGAACGTCCAGGTTGTCTAAGGGTAACCACCCTTCCAACCGGTTCGGAATCAAAGTGAAAGGGACGGCAAAACTGCCGTCCCTTTCCTGCGTTTGGTGGAATTTTGCCTTACCGGAAGAAGCAACTATTCGTCGCCGGTCTCTCTGGCTGTTCCCTGTTCCTTGTTTTTCACGCGGCCGGCTTGAGGCTCTTCATACTGACCTGCGGTATGGCCGGGTGAAGATTCTCGAGTAGCGTGATGTGAGTGCCTAGATATTGCAGCACATCGTTAATTGAATCTTCAAAGCGCGTGCCGGTCTTGTGGGTAGCCTTGACGCCTTTGGCGACCAACTGGCAGACTTCAAAGCGGTTCATTCCCTGCGCCAGCGCGCGGTGTATCTTATCGGAACGCATGACTTGACTCCGGTCAACAGGTGATTGTTGCGTGGGGTGCGGAGCTCGTCAGGAGCGGTAGGGCGGCAAGAGCCGAGCGGGCTTTTACAATTCAAAAGCCGGGTCTGAGGATTCAGGTCTATCCTCATTGTACGCCGGAAATGCGTCTCCCCCCGAGTTTCCCGGCCTATTTTGGAGGCGCGGATGAGCCCAATTGAGTCTGAAATCGAGAAGTATTATCGGAAAGGCATGGAGTCGGGGCGGCTAACCGGCGTGCTGGGTGAATTGGAGCGCCTGCGCACACAGGCCATTCTCGCCCGGAATCTTCCCCCGCCGCCCAAAACCATTCTCGACGTAGGCGGCGCGGCCGGAGTCCATGCGTTTCCGTTGGCCAAACTAGGCTACCAGGTGCATCTCATCGATCCCGTCGAACTGCATCTCCAGCAAGCCCGGGATGAGTCGGCCGCCTCGGGCATCGCTCTGGCGGCGATCGTGCGCGGCGACGCCCGCCGCCTGGATTTCCCTTCCGGCTGTGCGGATGCGGTTCTTCTTCTCGGGCCGCTTTACCATTTGCCCGGCCATGCGGATCGCCTGCAAGCGCTTCGCGAAGCGCGCCGCGTTCTCGCGCCCCAGGGCGTCCTCTTTGCAGCCGCAATCAGCCGCTTTGCCTCACTGATCGACGGGCTCGCGTCCGGCTACTTTCGCGACCCGGTGTTTCGCAAGATCGTCGCGGCGGATCTGGCCTCCGGTCTGCACCGCAATCCGACCAGCAACCCTGCCTACTTCACCACCGCGTACTTTCACCGTCCCGAAGATCTGGCTGCCGAACTTCGCGATGCCGGCTTCAGCGATGTACAGGTTCTTGCCGTCGAAGGTCCGGCATGGAGCACGGCCCTGTTGCGCGAAGCCTGGTCCAACCCGGTCCAGCGGCGGGAACTGATGGAGTTTCTCGCCCTCATCGAGCGGGAACCCTCGGTATTGGGAGCCAGTGCCCACCTGGTCGCTGTAGCCCGTCTTGCTCCCGTCAAGGACGCCGCGCGCCAGTAGCGCCGCTTTCGCCGCCGCGTAAACCCTGTTATTCTATGAGTCGCATTCACCCGCTTTGCGGGATACCCTTAAGAGATTCGAGCGAAAGAGGTTACCAGTGGCAGATACCACCAGGATCGAAGATACGCAGGAACGGAAGAAACTGAAGCGCGCCGCCCGCAAGAAGGCCGCTCCCAAGGCCAAGCGGACCGAACCGCGCGGCTCGAAGAAGAAAAAAGTGAAGAAAATGGCGCGCGGCGTCTCCAAGCGGTAAAGCAGTTCTTCAATTGCTGTGCTTCTGCGCCACAACAAGGTTCCGGGCCGGTCCGCTGAGATGCGACCGGTCTGGAGCCTTCGTTTTATTAACACGTTTTTGCAATATAATTGCCCCGCTCTCGCCTGTAATTCCGAGCCGAAGGCCGCCAGCCCCACCGCAGGTGGTTCCATGAGGAAACCCTCACCCTGTACACTGCGTCGGAGGCATCCTATTGGTCTTGGTTCAGCCCAGAAGTTTTGAAACGCTGTGCCCCATCCATTTCGCGGCTTTTCGAGGAAAAGATGCGGAATGGGTGGGAGGGAATGTTGTATTTCTTTGGGGACGGATCATTAATTCGGAAAATCCTTCCTGACCGGCTGGATCCTGCTACGTGCCGCCGGCGGAACGAGGAGAACCATCCTGTTCAGACAGCTTGTTGCCCGCAAGTCCATCGATAAGTTGATCCGAGACTCGCAAGAGCCCGGGCACTCCCTGAAGAAGTCTCTCGGCCCGTGGTCGCTGACCGCGCTGGGCATCGGAGCGGTCATTGGATCGGGCATCTTTACGGTCATCGGCACCGCCATGGCCGGCCAGAAATTCGATGTGCCGAATATCCGGGACACCCCGCTGCTCCATTACCTCATCCACCACACGGCCCTGGCGGGTCGCCCCGGCGCGGGACCGGCGCTGGCGCTTTCCATGGTGCTGGTGGCTATCGTCTGCGTCTTTACCGGCCTCTGTTACGCCGAGCTGGCCTCGATGATTCCTATCGCCGGCTCGGCCTACACCTACACCTACGCCACGCTGGGTGAGCTGGTGGCCTGGATCATCGGCTGGGATCTGATTCTTGAGTACGCCTTCAGCAACATGAGCGTCAGCGTGGGCTTTGCCGCTCACATTGTCGATCTGCTGGACTGGTTCGGCCTTCATCCGCCAGCAAAGTGGATCTCGCCCGCCTATCTGCCCACCGGCCTGCAAGACCTGGCGGGCAACGACCTCTACAAGTCCGGCTGGCACTTCGGCTTCAACATTCCCGCCTTCCTGGTCGTCATGATCCTCACCGTGATCCTGGTGCGCGGCATCCGCGAGTCGGCCCGCGCCAACAACGTCATGGTGCTGGTCAAGATGGCCGCCATCCTGGTCTTCGTCTTCGCCGGCGCCAGCTTCATCAAGCCGCACTACTGGCATCCCTTCATGCCCAACGGCTGGACCGGCGTGCTCACCGGCGGCTCCATCATCTTCTTCACCTACATCGGCTTCGACTCCGTCTCCACGGCGGCCGAGGAGTGCAAGAATCCGCAGCGCGACCTTCCCTTCGGCATTCTGGCCACTCTGGTGGCCTGCACCGTGCTCTACGGCGCTGTGGCCATTACCCTCAGCGGCATTGTTCCCTGGCAGTCGGTGATGGGCGATGCCGCTCCGGTAGTCAACGCCCTCAAGCGGCTCTCTCTGCTGCCCGGCGGCGGCGGCTTGCAATGGGTGAGACTCTTTGTCCTCATCGGCGCCCTGATGGGCATGATCTCTTCCATCCTGGTCTTCCAGCTTGGCCAGGCTCGCGTCTGGTTCGCCATGTCCCGCGACGGCCTGCTGCCCACCGTCTTCAGCCGCATCCATCCCAAATTCCGCACCCCCGCCGTGGCCACATGGGTAGCCGGCTTCGTGGTGGGGATCCCCGCAGGCCTCTTGGACATTGGCACCGTATCGAACCTCTCAAACATCGGCACGCTCTTCGCCTTCGTACTGGTCTCCATCGCCGTGCTCATCCTGCGCTATCGCGAGCCGGAGCGCCATCGCGCCTTCCGCGCTCCGCTGGGTCCACTCTTCCGAGTCC
>JBAVYF010000297.1:0-1717 GCA_049698655.1 Occallatibacter sp.
ACGAACTGCGCGCCCGCGTGGATTACCAGTCGCTCGAACAGCAGTTGATTGTGGCCCGCAACGCCCTGGAAAAAGACAAGCTGGCCCTGGCGCGGACGATTGGGCTGCCGCTGGCGCAGAGCTTTACGCTCGCCGACAAGGCGCCTTACGCGGTCTTCGACCAGATTGACGTGGAGAAAGCCATCCGCGAAGCCCACGCCAACCGCAAGGATCTGGCGGCGATGGTGGAGCATACCAAGGCGGCCGAGCAGCAACGCAAGACGGCCACCGCCGGCCGGCTGCCCACGCTCAGCTTCGCCGGCGACTACGGCGATATCGGCGTGACCTTGTCTCACTCGCACGGCACCGGCGACGCCGCAGGCACTTTGAGCGTTCCGCTGTTCAAGGAGTTTGCCCTGCGCGGCGAGGCCCAGGTAGCCCAGGCGCAACTCGACACAGCCCTGGCCCGGTTGAGCGACAAGAACGCCCAGGTGGACGCCGATGTGCGCGACGCCCTGCTGGACATTGCCTCGGCGCAGAAGCAGGTCGAGGTGGCCCGCTCAAGTGTAGACCTGGCCGGCGAGGCGCTCAGCGAAGCCCAGCAGCGCTACGCCAACGGCGTCAGCGACAATCTGGCCGTCAGCCAGGCCCAGCAGTCCGTGGCCCAGGCCAACGATCAATACGTGACCAGCCTCTACCGGCACAATGTTGCCAAGCTCAGCCTGGCCCGTGCCCTGGGAGCAGGCGAGAACTACAGAAAATTTTTGGGAGGAAAGTAGACGTGGCGGATTTTATCCCAACACCAGACCCTATCGTGCCGGACGCTGAGATGGAGAGCGCTCAGCCGCAATCCAGCCGCAGAGGCATCGTCATCGTCGTAGTTGCGATTCTCGCGCTGGTTGCCGCCGGCTTCTGGTGGCGCTCCACTTATAGCGAGAGCACTGACGACGCGCAGGTCAACGGCCACCTGATTCAGGTCAGCGCGCGCATCGCAGGCCAGGTCGCCAAGGTCTATGTCGATGAGAACCAGGTGGTCAAGGCGGGCGATGTGATCGCGGAACTCGACCCCAGCGACTACAAGGTTGCGGTCGAGAACGCCGAGGCCGCCCTGGCCAGCGCCCAGGCTAACGCCGCGGCAGCCAATGTGAATGTGCCCATCACCACCGTCAACACCGGCAGCAATCTGACCTCGGCCGACGCCAATCTGAGCGGCTCTCACGACGCCGTCGAACAGGCTGAGCAGCAGCTTCAGGCGGCGCACGCCCGCGTTGCCCAGGCCAATGCCAACAACACCAAGGCGCAGGCCGATCTCGAGCGCTACAAGCCGCTCGTAGAGAAAGACGTCATCAGCAAACAGCAGTTTGACGCCGCCGTAGCCGCTGCCGACGCCGCCAGGGCCGCGCTCTCCGATGCCCGCCACTCCGAACAGGCCGCCGGCGACGGCGTAAAGGTGGCCCGTGAGCGCGAGGCGCAGGCCCTGGCTGGCTTGAAGTTTGCCCAGACCGGCCCTCAGCAGGTAGCCGCGCAGAGCGCCCGCGCCAAGCAGGCCCAGGCGCAGGTGGCTCAGGCCCAGGCCCAGCTCGACATGGCCAGACTCAATCTGAGTTACACCAAAATCGTGGCTCCCGCGGCCGGCATCATCACACGCAAGAGCGTCGAGATCGACCAGAACGTATCCGCGGGGCAGAACCTGCTTACGCTGGTCTCGCTCGAGGATCTGTGGGTGACGGCGAACTTC
>JBAVYF010000298.1:0-3718 GCA_049698655.1 Occallatibacter sp.
TCCACTTCATCCGTGTTGTATTCGCGTCCGCAATGAACGCATCGAAGCCCGGTAACATACTTCATCATCTTCACAACCCGTCAAACTCCCATAACTCCCGCCGCGCGGCCTTACTGTTCCAGGACGAGCGCCCCCTGTTTGCATCGGGTGACACATAGCCCGCAGGTAAAACACTTCTCCTCGTCGATATTCAGAATTACACCCTTAGAGATAGCGCCGTACGGGCAACTGATTACGCACAATCCGCAGAGATTACAACGCTTCACGTCGACCTCGGGCGCTCGTGTGGCTTTGGGCGCGCCACGCTCTGCCATCCTGCGAATCGTGAGGCCCTTGATTTCATCGACCGATTGGTAACCGTGCTTGTCGAGGAAGGCGTCGAGTTCTTTGGCAATTTTTCCGTAAACCGACGGACCACGCAGGATGGCTTCCGTGCAAATCTGCACCGCGGAAGCGCCCGCCATGAACATCTCAGCAGCATCGCGGCCGTTGGAGATGCCGCCCACGCCGAAGATGGGAATCTTCACCACGCTCGCGGCGTCATAAACGCAGCGCAGAGCCAACGGCTTGATAGCCGCGCCGGAGAGCCAGCCAAAGCCATCCTTGCTGCCCATGAGCGGCAGGCCGGTCTCCAGGTCGATGCTCAGGCAAGGGCCAAAAGAATTGATCATGACCAGCGCATCGGCGCCCGCCTGCTCCAGAGCTATGGCGATCTCCTGAATATTGGGATGCGGGCTCAGCTTCATGAACACCGGGACATCGACCGCCGCCTTGGCCGCCCGAAGTGCAGCAATGATGGGAGAAATATCATTGCCGACATAGTGAGTGGAAAGCTCAAGCGCATCGGCGAAAGGCTTCACCATCGGAGCAAGCTCGCGGATCTGATCGGCCGTATATCCCAGGCCGACGATCACCGGCAGACCGGTGGCCCTGGCTAACTCGTACTCTGTCTCGATCCATTGCTCTTTGGGTAACTCGGACCACAGCTCTGTATTCAGGAATCCGCCCCGGATCTCCGCCATGCAAGGGCGCGGCACATCCGCCGGATTCACCGAGATCGTCTTGGTGACTAATCCGCCGGCGCCGCCTTTAGCCGCAGCCTGTAGCATGGCCCCATCCTTGGACGGAGGTCCGGCGGCCGGAAGAATCGGGTTAGAGAATTTGAGCCCGCAGATATTTACGTTTAATTTTGCCATTCCACCTTCCACCCAACTGGAGTTATCAAGAATAACACACAGCGTAACAGACAGTGTTGCCTGCGCTTCAAACCATGCGCAGCTCATTCCAGAAAAATATTTCAGGCGTCAAGCCAGTCGCAGTGCGAATGAACCGGTATTTCGCGCCGGCGGAAGAACGCTGCCTGCCGCAATTCCGGTGTAGTTCCGCCGTGGCCACATCCGTTGGTTGAGGCTTGCCAACATCCAACGTGGCCTGAAACAATTATAGTCCGCTCGCAGGCGTCATATTGTGATATGGAGAACAAAACAGGCAGGAATCCCTCGATGGAATTCTCGCAATGGAGGCTTTTCAATGTTATTGGTCGGGAATGGACGTCTGATTACTCAGGATGATCTTTTGCCCCTGATTGAGAATGGGTGTGTCGCCATCCAGGATGGCCTGATTGCCGAGGTTGGCGGAACTGCTGATTTGCAGCGAAAACATCCCGGCGCTCAGTTCGTAAATGCGCGCGGCCGGCTGATCATGCCGGGACTGATCAACACCCACATGCACCTGTACAGCACGTTCGCCCGCGGAATGGCGCTGAAAGACGAAGCCCCTGGCAACTTCATTGAGATTCTGGAGCGTCTCTGGTGGAGGCTGGACAGGGTTCTCACCCTGGAGGACGTGTATTTGAGCGCCATGGTGGCGCTGATCGACTGCATCAAGAACGGTACGACCACCATCTTCGATCACCATTCCAGCCCCGGCGCGGTCACCGGCAGCCTCTTCCGCATCGCGGAGGCCGCGCGCCAGACCGGTGTGCGCAGTTGCCTCTGCTACGAGGTCACCGATCGCGAGGGCGCAAAGGTAACAGCTCAAAGCATCGAGGAAAATCGGGAGTTCCTTGAAGACTGCAAGCATTCCAGGGACAGCTTGCTGCGGGGACTCTTCGGGCTGCACGCCTCCTTTACCGTGAGCGACCAAACCATTACCCGCTGTACTCGCCTTGCTGCGGATCTCGATGCCGGCTTCCATATTCACGTTGCCGAGGCGGAGGCCGATGTGGCCCATTGCCAACGCGAGCATGGAAAGCGAGTGGTGGAGCGCTTGCACGAGCGCGGCGTGCTGGGCAGCAAGACCATCGCAGCCCACTGCGTTCATGTGAACGACGCCGAGATCGATCTCTTGCGTGACAGCAAGACGAATGTGGTTCACAACCCGGAATCGAATATGGCGAATGCGGTTGGCTCCGCTCCGGTGCTGGAGATGATTCGCCGCGGCGTGCGTGTTGGCCTGGGCTCCGACGGCTACACCACGGATATGTTCGAATCGCTAAAGGTGGCCAACGCTCTGCAGAAGCACCGGACGGGCCATCCGGGCGCCGGATGGACGGAGGTTCCGGCGATGCTCTTCGCCGCGAACGCCGCCATAGCGAGTGATTCTTTCTGGCGCCCAGTGGGCAAACTGATTCCCGGCGCGCACGCTGATGTAATTGTCGTGGATTACGATCCGCCGACTCCCTTGCACGCCTCAAACATCGCCGGCCATGTACTCTTCGGCATCTCCGGACGCTGTGTCGAAACCACCATCATCGGCGGCCATATTGTGATGGAGAACAGAAAGCTTCTTGCGATTGACGAACAAGAGGTGATGGCCAAAGCCAGAGTTGCCACGGAAAAGATGTGGCAGCGTTTTTGAAATGGGAGAGGCAGCAAATTAGCGGATTCGTTCGTCGGGACGGAACGCTCAGCTCTCGCAAGCGGCCATCTGCATGAGAAACTCTTCCAGCAAATTCGCCGCCACCTGGGCGCGATAGTTTGCCGTGGAACGAATGTCGTCGATTGGTTTCACTTCCTGGAGCAAAGCCTTGCGCGCGGCCTGAATCCGATCAGAAGTCAGCGCATGGCCGAGCAGCGCGGCCTCGGTCGCGGATAGGCGCGCCGGGGTTTCGCGCAGGCTGGCCGCGGCGATGCGGACTGTCTGCACTTTCCCCGACTGCATTGCGCCCACCCCGGCGAGCGCAATCTTGGAAATAGCCAGGGCATTGCGCGTTCCCACCTTGCGCAGATACTCCACAGGCAGGCGGCGGCCTCGTGGCAGATGCACGGCCATCACCAGCTCCTGCGGCCGCATCACAGTGCGTTTGTATCCAAGATGAAATTCGCTGTAAGCCATGCGGCGCGTGCCCTGCGCGGAGGCAAGTTCGATCTCTGCCTCGTAGACCAGCAGCACGGGCGGGGAATCCGCAGCCGGCGATGCATTCACAATGTTGCCGCCCAGCGTGCCGCGATTCTGATTGGCGATTGCGCCGGTCCAGCTTGCCGCCCGCGCCATCAGCGGAAATTCCTTTGCGATGACGGCGTTCTCGCGAATGTCGGTAAAGGTTGCTCCGGCGCCGATGGTCAGCCAATCGCCGCTGGCCGTGATGCAACGCAACTCATCGATGCCCCACAGGTTGACCAGCTTGCGCTGCTCAAGGCGCCCCGCGCCGAGGGCGACCATCAGCTCGGTGCCTCCGGCCATGGGCGTCCACGCGCCCGGCTCTGCGGCCAACAGC
>JBAVYF010000299.1:0-1582 GCA_049698655.1 Occallatibacter sp.
GGCCCGGGCCGGGAGAGAGCGGAACCTTCTTGCCGGTCGCAATATCTTCCAGGAAGGTCTCCGAATCATTCGAAAGGAGAACGCCTTTGCCGTCGGGAGTGAAAGAAGCTGCGTGAACCTGGTTGTACAAGTTGCCGCTTTTGCCAAATATCAGCACCGGCACATTTTTTTGCGGGTTCCATACCTGCGCCTCTCCGTCGCTTGTGACCGTCAGAACCAGGCCGCTCTCCGGGGAAACCTCCATGTTCGTAAACGTGCCGGAGCTGCCGTTCAACACCGTCGCGAGGCCATTGAGGTCGCTCATCGCGGTGTGCAGCAGCAGGCGCACGGCAGCGTCCTGAGGCTGAGCCTCGTAGGCCAGGCTCAAATGTTGCGCGGCTGTCAGCGGATCTCCGCGCAGCAGGGCCTCGCGCGCCAGGTCTTCCTCGTCAGCCGCTGTCTGCGTCTCCACCTGCTCCTTTTCATTCTCGGCCTCCACGCTCTTTTCCTCCGCAATGGCTTTCTGCGTATCTGCGGCGTGTTTCTGCGTGATGGCTTCCGTCTTTTGCTTCTCTGCCTCCTGTTTCTGCGTGTTGGCCTCAACCGTTTCCTTTTTTGCGATGCTCCGTTGCCAGAAAGCAACCGCGGCCAGTGATGCAAAGCTAAGAACCAGCGCTGTTGAGACCGTGACCACAATGCGTTGCTGGCGTCGCCGCCGCCGCTCTTCGCGCCGTTTCAGGTCGTCGTAGTTGATGCCCAGAATGCCGGCCACCAGCTTCAGCTTGGCGTTGGTCCTTCCATCCATCCCCGGCCTGGCGTCGGCCGCAATGGGCTCAGTAGGCTGGTTCTTGTCGAGGGTGCCGTCGGCTCCCAGCGCATACTTCATCGCCTCGGGGAAACACTCAGCCTCCACGCTGAAACCCGGCTTGCCATCGGCTGCGTTGGGCTCGCCGTCCACGATCAGGGCCAGGATGCGTTCAGCTCCCCCGAGTCTCTTGAAGTCCAGTATCTCTTGGTTGACCCAGTGCGACTTTGCCGCTCGCGGCGAGCAAATCACAATCAGGCAGCGGGATTGCTGCAGCGCTTGGGTGATCATTGAACCCAGGTCTGAGCTGGTCGGCAATTCCTCGCGGTCGCGAAAAATAGGAAAAATCCTGCGCGGCAGGGCTTCGCCAGACCGGGATTCAGCGCCGGCGAGGGGCTTTGGCACTTTGAAGGTTTCCAGTGCGCTGAGCAGCCAATCGCCCCATTTCTTGTCGGCATGGCTGTAGCTGATGAATGCCCAGTATTTGAATTCCGTCGCCATGATTTGTCTCGGAAGTGAGATCTGACGGTGGTTATAGCATTGGACCATTGTTACAGTTTTTCTGAAGTCGGTGTCAAGAGAAGCAGGGAAGCCTTGCCCGACGTATGGAGGGATTTTACGTTTGCCGGTAGCGGTTGTTTCAAGGCTACGGTGTACGCGGAGGGGCTTCCGTGTTTCAAAGGGTAGGGCGGCTGGCCCGCATCCCAGGAACCTCACCCAACCACGATCCGGAGGTGCCCCAGGTTCCGATTTTCGGACATGGGAGGGTGTCGAGACCGTCACTGTCCCGCATAGGTC
>JBAVYF010000300.1:0-3702 GCA_049698655.1 Occallatibacter sp.
GGGTACAGGTTACTTATCTGGTAAACTTTATGCTGTTTATCGATGACGTTGCTGAGTAACATTTTTCTGTGAACCATAGCGGCAAGACATGCTAACGCTAAACCATCCTTCATTTTAGACAGCCGAGCAGGATTTACAGTTCCATACTTGAAGTATGCTTGGCGGATCGTATTTGTATACTCGGCGTATTTGCTTTGCTCCCATAGCGTCATTTCTGCTTTAACAGGAACTATTTGAAGTTGGCTAATGTACTGTTTGTTCATGGCTTTCGCAATAGGCATACCGTAAATGACGGGCGCAACCTTCTTGATGAGGTTTTCACGTCCGTCACTCCGCGCTAAATGACTAGTTAAACCGAGAACGTAAGGCTTCTGTTGAAATAAAGGCAGTAGACGACTGAATTCTATTGCGGATGTGTGATGGACCTCATCGTTCACGATTAAACCGTAGGGTCTTAAAGCGTTGAGATGTGTTGAGGCGCTGTTAATTATGAAGACTGTTACTGCACCATGACGCTTCTCTTTACCATAAAAGACACCTGCATGGATATTAGCCTCTTTAAGCTTCTGAACCCACTGGTGAAGAAGACTTTCTGTTGGCACAATGATGGCTGTACGAGTTTGTAGTCGCCTAATAGCTTCAATAGCAATCGCCGTTTTACCGACGCCCGTGGGCATAATGATTGTTCCATGCCGTCGCTGCAGAAAAACATTTACGGCTTCAGATTGGTAGGGTCGAAGCTGAAAAGGAAGCTCTGCCTGGGCAAAAAGAGGCGGTTCAATCATATGCTATTTCAACAAAAAGAATAGCGAAGAAGTCACTTAAAATTTTTGGGGTATCGTCAACTTCCAATATAGAATTGACACTCTCCCCGACTAAAGTCGGGAGATTCTTGCTTCCTCGACTAAAACTTGCTCCTGCAATGGCGGGAGTATAGAGGTTTTAATCTCTGCAAGCGTACTCGTAGTGCTTTCACACTTTGAGGGTTCGCATGTGCCCCATGCTACCATATCTAATCCACGACGCTTAATATTCAAAGAGCTATTATAGTCTCTTGGCAAAACAGCCCCGCAGACACACCGATGCATTCTCTCTCTAAGCGTTTTAAAAACAGTTCTGCCACAAACGCTACACTCCTGCGTCGTACCTTTCGGGTCAACTTTAACTCTGCGTTTACCAGCATGTTCGGCTTTGTACCCGCAGAAATCAGCGAATTTTCTCCAACCAGCATCCAACATCAACTTACGCATAACAGACCCATTAATCTCAACTAAACCAAGAATATTCAAATCTTCAAGACAAATCAAATCATAGTGGTTAACATAGTACCGAGACAATTTATGTAGAAAATCGTTTCGGCGAAGCTCCACACGTTCATGCACCAAAGCAACCCGTGTTTTCTGTTTACGCCTATTATGGCTTCCTTTCTTTTTACTTGAAAATTTCCTTTGTGTCTTGGCAAGACGCCGTGACGCTTTCTTAACGTTTCGAGGATGCTCAACCACTAAACCGTCGCTGTCCGTGCAGAAATTAGACACGTTCAAGTCAATACCGACTGCTTTTCTTCCAGTAGCTTTCAACGGTTCAACCGAATCCTCACAGACTAAACAAGCGAACCATTTATGCGTCTTATTATGTTTCACAATTACCTGTTTAACTACACCATGAATTGGCTGGCTAACTTTCATGCTGATTCTGCCGATTTTGCTCAGAACCAGCGTGTCACCGTCAAGTTTGAAGCCTGTCTGCTCAAAAATCATGCTGTGATGCCGATTCTTAAACCGTAGTTTGCCTACTCGATGTCCATTTTCTTTCAAAGCGTGAAGAACATGAAGGTTATCTTGCAATTGATGGACGACGTTTTGCAAAACGATGCTGTGAACCTCATACAACTCGGGATTTTCCTGCTTAAGCAACGGCAAAACATTATCCTTGAACTCTTGATGCTCAAGACAATAATTATAGACACTGCAACACTTGTCGAAAGAATCAAATAGCTTACGTTCGACCCCTTTGCTTGGATACAGCCTGAAACGGTGAACGTTTATCATGCTGTACTCTGAGCCTCAATATATCGTTGTATGCTTTCAGCCGACACATTTCCAGCCGTGGAAACGAAATAGCTGTGAGTCCACATCGACGGCATCCTGTTCAACTCAGGAAACTCTATTCGCAAATCATGGCTGCTTCTGCCCTTAAACGACTTAACAATATGTGGAATACTCAGTTGCGGATAAGCCGAAATGAACAAGTGCAAATGGTCGGGCATAATCTCTAAAGCTAAGATTTCAACGCCTAACTCTTTGGCAACCTGACGCATAATCTCTTCAAGCCTACTCTTGAGTTCACCGACAAGAATTTTCCTTCGACGTTTAGGGCACCAAATCAAATGATAGTTGATGAGGTAGACTTGATGTTCACTTTGCTTGTAGTCCATAACTACTAATCAACATCGAACTATTTAACACTGTCGATTAACGCAATTCATCCACATGGCTAAAGCCAGAGGCTTTCTTGCTGACTTTTTTTGTAAACCAGAGATGATCGCAGGTCTGTTGACCAGTTGATACGTCTATAACGTTTAACAGAAGAACAGTTTTTTCTGGAAGCCCAGTTTTATAGTTGCTTTTAGAGCCGAACCTGCCGACTTTAGCTTTAAACCGCAGCCGTTTCCCATGAAGCTTACCCAGTTCCTCACGAACTTCAACGTCGGACATTTAAGGTACTCCTATGAATGTTTGTATTTGGTCAAGTATCTCTATGAGTTTACTTGAAGGCAATGGAGAATGATATGTTATCCGTAGGACACTAAAGCCTTTTGATTCAAGCAGTTCTTTAATTTCTTCGTCGCGTTCCTGTTTTTTTCTGTGAACTTTGTCGCCGTCGAGATAAAGGATTTTGCGTTTGCTTATCCATAGAAAATCGGGAAGTGTTATTTCAGGTCTACCTTCCTTATCGTATGTGCCTAAAACAATCGGTGCTTGAGTAATCATGCCCTTAGTTAATCCACGTTGACTTAACCCGTTGAAAACAGCGAATTCAGCGTTAGATACAGTTGGACACATATGTTCTTTGTAACTCAAGATTTCGTCTCCTCTCTAACGACATAATGTAGCCCTTCGATGCCTGTAGCTTTAGTTAACCAACCGCCTCTACGGAAAGCATTATTTTTGGTTGTACTTGATACTATAAGCGTCCAAGCAACCCAAGAATACTTACCTTTCTCAAAAACATAAATAAAAGAGGCGTCTTTCAACTGGATGTTTTTGCAGATAACCTCTAGGCGTTCTTTGGTAGCATCGTCTTTAATTGCAATTTCTGTTTTAAACATTTATGGTTCTCCTAAAGCAAATACGTGGTCGCAGAGCACTTCATCTATTCGATAAGATACACCTGTGGTTTTGCGTCTGGTGTCGCGTTGCTCCAGCATTTCTTTAGTTTTCTGCGCTCTCTCTGGAGTACAGTAAATAGCGCGTAATATTTGCTCTTGACCTTCAGGTGTACCTTCACTGATTTGATAAAGCAGGTGAACTATAGGTGGTGCTTTACCACGTCTAGTTTTACCCCGTTTCTTAACAAGACGTTCTTCATATTCGCTACGACTCATGTACTCAGGTTTAAACGATTGCACCAAAAGCCTCCTCAATTTCTCCTCGATACATGATTTTTCCGTCTGGGTAAATTATTCGGATTGTTTGGGGT